>DAHXNM010000351.1 GCA_027365375.1 Ferrimicrobium sp.
GCAACGAGCGACTTGAGAAGGTGAAGCTACATAGCTCACTTGAGACGCTTGCGAGTTGGATCGAAAACGTCGCCGCCAGCGCCTGATCTTCCGGCTCGGATATCACGGAGCTTTAAACGGCTCATAGTTGAGGGAAGGCAGGTCGGCAGAGTGCAGGTTGTTATCCGTGTGACTCAGAGATTGCGCCAGAGCGCGATGACCTTGCCCTGGACTCTGCCACGTTGGGTGATCTCAGTGGGGATCTGAAGGTTAGGGTCGCGCCGGTTGCGAGCCTCAAGAAGGACCCTGTTTCCGACCTTGCGGAGTACCTTGATCGTCCCGAACTGGTCGTCGATAGTGGCGATAACAATGTCTCCGTCGTTGGCATCCGGCTGCTGGTGAACGATGGCATAGTCGCCATCGAAGATGCCTGCGTCGATCATCGAGTCGCCGCGAACCTGGAGTGCGAAGTGATCGCCGCTTCCAATCATCGAAGATGGGATAGCGAGCATCTCGCTCGCACCCGTCTCGGCTACAACCGAATAGCCAGCACCGACGGAGGCGAGCAGGGGTATCTCAATCGCACGGGGAGGTTCGTTGGAGAGCGAGATCGCACGAGAACGAGTGGGATCGCGATGTATCAGTCCATCGGCCTCGAGCCGCCGAAGATGGTGTTGGACCGACGCAGGGGAGGAGAGGCCGACGTGCGCACCTATCTCACGGATAGAGGGTGGGTATCCCCGCTGATCAAGAGTCTCTTTCAGAAAGCTGACGATCTCGATCCTCACATCATCGTTTGTACGTGGCACTCTGTGAACCCCTTTCGTTAGCACTAGTGTAGCAGAGGTTCTCGTACATATGTTTACCAGCTATTGCAGCTGCGCAGCGGTTAAGCTTGGCAGAGTGGCCCAGTAAAGGAAACCGAATTAGGTGCGATGTCCATTTTGTAATGCGGACGATACACGAGTCATAGAGTCTCGAGTAGTCGAAGATGGCGAGGCGATTCGTCGTCGTCGCGAATGTAGCGTCTGTTCGCGCCGCTTTACCACCTTCGAGCGTTATGCGGGCGTCAAAACCGTGGTGATAAAGCGAACCGGCGAGCGTGAAGAGTTCGATCGCGAGAAGATCGTCCGTGGAATGTTGGCGGCTTTGAAGAATCGGCCTGTGACCGCTACTGAGGTCGATCGGATCGTGTCAGAGCTTGAAGAACAGTTGCGGTCGCTCGCCGAGGTTACCTCGACCGAGATTGGACTCCGAATACTCGAGCAACTCCGTACGCTCGACGAGGTAGGTTATCTTCGATTCGCCAGCGTCTACAAGAACTTTGATGGAGTCGATGACTTTCGCCGAGAGGTTTTGGAGATCGATGATCTCAGTTTTACGTTACGCAAGAAGGAAGACGAAGGAGGCCGGGAGTGAACCGAGTTAAGAGTACAGATATCATCATTCATGCAAAGACTTCGGAGATCTTTGACTACCTAGCTAGCCCCGCGAACCACGTCTCCGTCGACGGTTCCGACACCGTACGGCAGGCTCTGATTGGACCTGACCGTCTCTACCCAGGGGCGAAGTTTCGGATGAAAATGTATATGGTCGTGCCCTACACGATCACTAATACTGTGGTGACCTTCGCAGAAAACAGTGAGATCGCCTGGCGGCATTCGGGTCGTCATGTCTGGCGATATCAGCTCCAAGACCTAGGCGGTGGAGATACTAGGGTCACCGAGTCGTTTGAATGGGGCAAGGCTCCACTGCGGTACCTCTATGAAATCTTTGGTGTACCCAGTCGCAATCTCACCTCGATGGTGCGTACCTTGGCCAACCTGAAGGAGCATTTCGAAACCCAAGGATAAGGATTCAACTGAGGAGATATCGACGCCGACCGCTGACTCGATGTGAAGTCGCTCGCTGGAAGCGGCTTCTCTTTCGGTCCTTGTGCGCACATGAGCTACCGTTGGGATGTAGCTAGCTTGCTGCGGTGTTTGTGCAAACCGAGCGCGAGAGCGCAAGTGCTGACCGATGGTTCGATTTATGAGTTGGCCTCTTACAGGAGAGCACGCTGCTAGTTAGCTCAGCCACTAGCTGCCTGTCTGCCGATAGAGCCCAGCGATACGTGCCTGAAGCGCTTCGAAGAGTGCTGGCCCGGCGACGATGGTGAGTCCGTCATCTCCGATTCCAGGGAGATCGGTGATAAAGCTAGCTCCCGCCTCGGTGGCGATGAGTGAGGCGGCGGCGTAGTCCCATACCTTGAGTCCGGTCTCGAAGTAACCGTCTATTCTGCCTGCACCTGCCCAGCAGATGTCAATGGCAGCTGCTCCAAAGCGACGAATGTCACGGATCTCATCTATGACCTCTAGCAGCACTTGTGCCTGCATCTTGCGAGTCGTTGCGCTGTAGCCAAACCCGGTACCACAGAGGGCCTGTGCCAACTCAGTCTGGTCGCTTGGGCGTATCG
>DAHXNM010000355.1 GCA_027365375.1 Ferrimicrobium sp.
TATCGCTCGCTCTCGATGATGCTTGGATTGGTGCTCCGCGACTCTATGCGTCGTCTCCGTGTTCGTTTGACTTCGTCCTCACGACGAGGTATCGCTCTGGAGAGGGCGAGAGCGGCCACCGCAGCGGATGTTCGCGAGCATTTCGCCAATACGCGAGGGCTTATGACCAAGCTGGCGCAGATGGCTGGATACCTTGACGCTGAGGTAGACCCTAGCCTTCGTGCAGCGCTTGCAAGCTTCCAACACGACGCTCCGACCATGGAGTTTGTCTTGGCCGAGGAGAGGATTCTTGCCGAGATACCGGAGTTCTATCGCTTTGTCAAGGAGGTCGATCCAATCCCGATTGCTAGCGCCTCCATTGGCCAGGTCCATCACGGATGGCTCTATACCGGCGAGGAGGTGGCGATCAAGGTACAGTTTCCTGACGCGGCGGAGCTGATCGGCGCTGATCTTGCGAACGCTGGACTGGTGACTAGCGCTCTAAAGCTGCTGTTCCCATCGATGAGTACGAAGGATATGGCCGAGGAGCTGGTAGTTCGTTTGGCCGAGGAGCTCGACTACACCAAGGAGGCTGAGCGCACCGAGCGCTTTGCGGAGTACTATCAGGGGCACCCCTACATAGTCGTCCCTCGGGTCCATTTTTCACTCTCAAGTCCCCATGTGCTGACCACCCAATTCCTGCATGGCCGACGCTTTAGCGAGATCCTTGATGAACCTCAACAGGTGCGTGACAGCTACGGAGAGATACTCTTCCGCTTCGTCTTTCGGAGTCTATACAGACTCGGGCTCTTCAATGGAGATCCACACCCCGGCAACTATCTATTCCTAGAGGGTGGTCGTATCGGTTTTATCGACTTTGGCTTTACCAAAGAGTTCGATGCCGGCGAGATTGCGATCTTTGAGTCGATGATCCAAGCGATGGTGCTCGACCGAGATATCATCCGATTTACCAAGATCGTTCATGAGGCTGGACTGGTGACGGTGGATGATCTCGATCCCGAAGCCGTCGCCGACTTCTTTCGTGACTTCTATGACATCGTTCACGAGGATGGACCGTTTACGGTGACTAGTGCATACGCAAGCTCCCTCTTGCGCCACACCTTCGACCATACTCACCCTGTCGCCAAGCACCTGAACGTTCCACGATCGTTCGTGGTCTTGCAGCGCATCAACCTCGGACTCTACGCGCTGCTGGGCTACTTAGATGCCACCGCGAATTGGCGTGCTATAGCTAGCGAGATATGGCCATTTGTGGATGCGCCACCAAGCACCTCGATCGGACGAGATGAGCAGCGTTGGTTGCAAGGCCGTCACTAGACATCTAATGCTATACCTAACAGAAAACCTCTATGAATTAAGTATAGAAACTTGAGTGTATATGACTCAGAAAAGGTTGTATACTTAGGAATAGGTGCTGGAAATCCAGCATTGGTAACTATAGGTAGCGGTGGCTGCCGGAGATAAAGGAGGTTGATTATGGTTATGCGAGTCGATCCCTACCGCGAGTTTGATCGGATGTTTCAGTCGTTGGTTCAGCGAGACGCTCGAGCGGTGATGCCGGTTGATGCATATCGGATCGATGACAGCTACGTGGTGCAGTTCGATCTGCCAGGAATCGATTCAGATCGGCTGGAGGTCACCGTTGAGCGGAACGTATTGACCGTTCGTGCCCAGCGTGACATCGGGCATGAGGATCGTGAACAGATGGTGGTAGCTGAGCGATTTAGTGGCTCCTTGGAGCGATCGATCTATCTGGGTTCAGACCTCGATCCTCAGGGCGTGGAGGCCGAGTACGTCGATGGCGTGCTCACGGTCAGGATCCCAGTCCATGAGGCGGCCAAGCCGCGACGGATTGCGGTTAACCACCAGCCGGCAAAGACTGCAATCGCGAGTTGATAGTTCGAACTCCGGCCCGTAATAAGCGGGCCGGAGGAATGTTTGGTCGCCTCTAGCTGCTGTAAGTGGCAGTGGGACTCACGAAAGGGATGAGATGCGGATTGGACTGACTGGAAGCCATGGACTGATAGGTTCGGCGCTCGTCGCAGCCCTCGGCCAACAGGGTCATGAGGTGGTCTCCATACCAAGAGGCAAGTCGACAGCCAAAGGTGGGTCTGATCTCGTCGGAGATCGAACTTCGGCTCCTCTCTTTTTTGACCCGGATGGTGGACCAAGCAGCCTTGGTGCACTCGAGGGCTTTGACGCGGTGATCCACCTTGCGGGCGAGCCAATCGGTGATCATCGTTGGGATGCGCGTGTGCGATCAGCTATCTACTCATCAAGGGTCTATGGAACCCGTTCGCTCATAACTGCACTTGCCGCTCTCAAGAACCCCCCAGCCACTTTGCTTGTGGCGTCGGCCTCCGGCATCTACGGCGATCGAGGGGCTGAGGAGCTTACCGAGGAGTCGACAAAAGGATCTGGTTTTCTCGCTAAGGTAGTCGCCGATTGGGAGGCGGAGTCGCGGATCGGCGAAGGGTTTACGAGTCGGCTGGTGCTGCTACGCACCGGGATAGTGCTCGATGCAAATGGTGGACTGCTTGGGCGGTTGTTACCGCTCTTTCGTCTGGGGCTTGGTGGTCGCCTCGCCTCCGGTGAGCAGTATATGAGTTGGATAACGCTTGCTGACGAGGTTCGTGCGATTCAATATTGCCTCGATAACGCAGCCATACGTGGGCCCGTCAATCTGGTTGCGCCTAATCCAGTAACCAACCGTGAGTTCACCAAGGATCTCGCTGCAGCCGTCAGTCGACCTGCAGTATTGGCGGTACCGGGAGCCGTGTTGGAGCTCGTGCTTGGTAAAGAGATGGCGCGAGAACTTGCACTTGTTTCGCAACACATTGCTCCTAATGTGCTGAAGTCAGCGGGGTTCTCCTTTGAGACACCAACCCTTGATCTAGCTCTGGCGCAGCTGCTTGGCAGGTCTAATCGCTAGTGGTGTCGAGCAGGCTCTGCATCGTCGAGGCCAGGGTTGCCTGACCGCTCTGAGCCAGTGAGGCTATAACCGCCTTTCGGTCCTCTACAGGCTTGTTTTGTGAGAGCTTGCGAATGCCTCGTAGCTCCTTGACCCTCAAGTTGAAGCCGACAATCGCCCTCAGTTGAGCGGTGATGTAGTCGTCGGGACTTTGATCCGGGCTCCAGCCGGTGGGTGCTGGCGGCTCGAACATGGCGGTAAGGG
>DAHXNM010000362.1 GCA_027365375.1 Ferrimicrobium sp.
TTACGCACATTTCGAGTTCATCATGCGTGGCATCGAGGCGGCGCGTAGAGACCCCCGCTTCTCTCAACATGCTGATGCCATCTCGCTCTCGCTCCATTGTGAGACCGCTGAGATCATGGCCGCCTATACCAAGCTAGTGGAGGAGGCGGGAACGTTAAAGGGGCTTGAGGCCTACCATGCTTCAAGGCCGCCACACTCCGAAGGTTTGGCGGTGACGATTGCTTCGTATCTGGCCCATGAGACTGAGTTGCCGAATATAAACCTTTTGCACCTCAGCTCGAAGAAGGCGATGGATGCTGCGATGATGATGGCAAAGACCTTCCCTCATATTGATTTTCGCCGTGAGGTGACGATTGGTCACCTGCTTGCAGACATTACCACGGCGAACGGTATCGGGGCAAAGGTTAATCCTCCGATTCGCCCACGCGAAGATGTAGAGGCGCTATGGGAACACCTCCTTGAAGGGCATGTCGACTGGGTCGTCAGCGATCATGCCTGCTGCCGAGATGAAGTCAAGTTTGGAGAGCCGCGCGAAGACGTATTCGTAGCCAAGTCAGGATTCGGTGGAACTGAGTACCTGCTTCCAGGGCTAGTCACCGAAGGGACAAAGCGAGGCCTCAGCTACGCTCAGATTGCAGAGTTGACATCTCGTAATCCAGCTAAGAGATTCGGACTTTATACGAAGGGAGAGATTCGTCCTGGCTATGATGCTGACTTTGCGCTAGTTGACCCGAATTCAACCTGGACGGTTCGTGCAAGCGACTCACTCTCATCGCAGGAGTATACGCCTTTTGAGGGCTTCGAACTCACCGCGCGGGTGACCGATACGTTCGTACGCGGAAATCATGTACTCGATGAAGGCAGGATCGTTGGTGAACCGGTTGGACAGTTCCAGTTTCGGCCGACAACCCGACCGTAGCATTCAGGGATAGATTTACGCGTCAGGGGATCCATCACACGCCGGAGAGGCGGTGGTGGATCCCCTCAGGAGTGCTCTCGCCTATAGAGCGCGCTAAGCATCTGATGCGAGCTTTATAGAAAGCGAGGGCGGTGGACGTTAGTGGACGTGAACAGCGGGTAGCGATTTCAGAGCTAACGCCGTTGGGTCGACTACTTCAACAACTCCAATCATCGGACTATCTATATCGACTGCGGAGCAGCCATTCACCAACGTCTGCACGCCAGCCGCTTGCGCACGTTCCGCTGTCGGTTGCATCGCCTCGGCCCACCCATGGTGGTCTGAGATGAAACAGAAATCGATGTTGAGTGTGGCAACTCCAGCCAAATCGCCTTCGTAGCCGTATTGGCGAATCTTGGAGGTAAATTCATCTCCTATAGCCGCATTGCGAGTGACTGCCAGGTAACGCCTGGCGCTACGATGCAGTGCGGAACTAGTGAGTTGGAGAATGCCATAGGTGGGCACCGGAGTTGGAAAGGACGCGCCAACGGCTGGGTCGAGTACGCAGTCGGGAAGAATGAGATCGAATTCGTCACTCGAGGTTCGAAGCATCTCTTCATAGACCAGCGCCTCTGAACGACGAATGTCCTCATCGGTCTCTAGCCGTGTAGGTGCGTCTCGGTCGATAAGGTTGAATAGGGTAATCGATGACCCTTGGGTTGCGAGGAGTTGGTAGCGCCGTTGGCGTCTCTCCACCTCGTCATCATCGAGTCGTAGTGGCGCGATGGCTTTGATGCGAAGCACGGATTAGTCCTCCTTCAGGTTCGGATATGGTTGTCGGTGTGCGATAGATCGCATTTCGGTCATCCAAAGGCGCATCGATGGTGCGGTCGCAAGATCAGCCAAGTTCGCTTCGAGGCGAGTAGCGCGTTCTAGGCCGATTAGATCTTCAGACTTTCTCCTCAACTCGACCTCTCCGAACGGAGCGTGGTCGACATCACCTATCGGATTGCTTATAACCGTCTGAAGCTGTCTACCGTCGTTTAGCTTAAGCGTGAGTCTGGCCGCACGCTCCTTAGGTAGTCGTTTGTCAAGGCTCTGATCGAGTTCGATTCTCACCTTGGTGGCCAAGCTTCTACGGTCTTGTTGTGCCCGAGCGCTTGCTTCAAAACGCTCAGGTTTGCAGTCTCCATCTCTGAGAGCAGTCGCGACCACGTAAGGAATTGAGAACATGGCCGCCATCCGTGAGGGCCACTCTAAGGCGGTCAATGGAGTCGCGAGATGATGAGTCTCGACCAGGATGTCTGTGATCTGGTTCGGATCTGTAGATCCAAGCTGCTCGCGTAGATGCAACGCCGCATCGGCAGGTGGATGGGTGTACGAGCATGAGGCGTGGCGCTTGAAATAACCTGAACTTACAAAAAAAGAGTCGCCTAGCCCTTGGGTTAGGTTGGTAGTGTCGAGGCTTCCTAACGTCTCGCCAAAGACCCGTGCTGCCGTGCCTTTGATGCTCGTGTCGCTCTCTGTGGATGCCATTATCGCCGCCCGATAGCCAAGGACATTGGTCGCACCTATCCACGAGTTGCGGATCGACATTCCGTCGATCGCGGCTTCGAACGGTGTGGCGAGCGCCTGGGTTGTGGCATTGTCGATCGCGCGAGCTGTTTGCTGTGCGGAGAGTCGGAGAAGATGGGCACTAGCTGCAGCCGCTCCGGTCACTCCCCAGTTGCCATGGGGATGGATGCCGTCATGGAGGATGACCGCATTGCCAAACCGACTCGCCACTTCGTGGCCGGCTAAGAACGCATTGAGAAAGGTCTTTCCGGAGACGTCGAGGGTCTCGGCGAGTGCAAGTGCGATTGCGAATACATGGGCTGAAGCGTGGCCACGAATTGCCTTGTTACCCTCGTCAAGCTCAAGCGAGACCATCGCCACTCCATTGAGCCATGCGGCATCGGCGAGCGAGTATTGAGCCATGCTGCCGATGGCAGTTGCACCATGCATGACCTCTTGACAAGCCTGACGCAGAAGGACCGATTCGGTAAGATCTGAGCCCGCGATGGTAACCGTGAAGTTATCTGCGACTACCCTGGCCAACGCCTCACGAGTAGCGCCGTCGACTGAGTCCACCGTGCATGCCGGAACAAACTCCCCTAGTTTGGCGAGTTGGTTGACAAGCAGGGTCCGGTCGACCATCACGATTCAAGGGTAAGAAAGGATGGTGGC
>DAHXNM010000363.1 GCA_027365375.1 Ferrimicrobium sp.
CACGCTTCCGTTCTCGCAGTGGTCGAGGAGTTGGTGGCTTCAAACGATGAGGGTGGGGTGGGAGAGCTGGTCGACAGGATGCGGCTATCGGCAGGCATCTAGCCAGTTGCATTCCCTGATTGGAGCGGCCCCACTGTCGTGGACACACCGGCGGTTTTAGAGGATTGTTCCTAGTGCGCCGAGCCTGAGACACCCTTGAGAGAACCAGTCTGTGTGAATGGTGTGGATCGGCGAAGATCGGTCCTCTGGGCTGCGGCGCTCGATACAATGGTGATACTAGTTTCGGTGCAACTGAAGAGATAGAGGTCTTTGTTGCTGCAACGCGTTTTTGATACAGTCTTTACAGAAACTGTTCCCGCCGAAGGGCTGTCCTCTTCGCGACGGGTGCGAGCGGTTGCGCGGCTCCTGGCCCTGCTTGGTTCGATACTCTTTATCGGGCTGGCGATTGAAGGGGTAACCATCGTCTTCATTGGCCAGCTCATAGCTGTCCATGTCGTACTCGGGATGATTTTGCTCCCAATAATGGCCTACAAGATCATCGTGGCGAGCTATCGGTTTGCGATGTATTATCTTGGCGCATCCGACTTCAAGCATGCAGGCCCGCCTGAACTGTTGCTAAGGGTCATTGGGCCACTGCTTATACTCACCACGGTGATCCTGATGGCAAGCGGCATCATCTTGGTCTATGCGAAACCGAACACACCAACAGCAGCATTGTGGCTTAATATCCATCGTGATGACTTCGTTGCCTGGTTTGCGTTGATGGCCCTCCATGTACTTGCTTACGTTCGTCGGGCAGTGGGCACCTCAAGCTATGATCTGCGCTATAGCCGTTACCACTCCTTGATCGGGCGGCAAGGGCGTCTCATTAGCATCGTGCTCGCAACGGTGATTGGAGTCCTGCTGGCTTGGGCAATCTTCCCTGCAGTTGCTCATTGGTCTAGCTTCTTTTCTGTGCATCCATCGCGCTAACTGGAGACGGTGGTCGTCTTTTGCTAGGATGGGGTCTTGGAGTGGAACTATCAACAACTGCTAAATCTTGGGCTACAGGTCACCGAGTCCTGTCTCGCAACGGTCAATGAGTCCTCGGACTGGTCGGCAACCGGGCAACTACGGGGCCAGCATTTCGGCGATCTGGTCGCTGATGAAGCCGGTCTCCAACATCTGGTCGATGCCGGAGTCAATGTGTTCTCCGAGGAGTCTGGCATGCTTGATCAAGGTTCAACAGTCACTGCGGTGTTGGATCCAATCGATGGATCGACGAATGCAGCTCGCGGGATTCCCTACTGGACTAGTGCTATCTGCCTGCTGCAACGGGGTGAGCCGGTAGCAGCAGTAGTTCGACTTTCGGGTTCGGCTGGTGTGTTTACAGCGATTCGTGGTCAGGGTGCTACTTTTAATGGACGGAAAATCGTATCGTCTACTACTAACCTGTTGGGGAAGTCGGTCGTCTTTGTCAACGGCTACCCACGGCATTATTTGGGTTGGGCTCAGATGCGTGCCCTCGGTTCGGCAGCGTTAGAGATCTCCTTGTTGGCAAAGGGGAGTGGTGATGCTTTTATTGATTGTTCAGACGGGCTTGCGGTCTGGGACTATTTGGCAGCTGCCCTAATTCTGGTCGAAGCCGGTGGAGTGGTTGACGTGCAAAATGACGATCTGCTTGCTCCGACCCTGGACCGAGCTCGACGTAAAGTGGTCGCAGCCTGCAATCTCCAAGTTTTAAACGCTTTGATGAGCGAGCCCGGTGATGCCTCCCAGCACGGGTAGACTAGAGCAGCAGTGCGGGCGCTTAGCTCAGTTGGTTAGAGCGGCTGGCTTACAACCAGCAGGTCAGGGGTTCGAGTCCCTTAGCGCCCACCAGGTCAGAGCATGTTTCCTAAAACTCACTAGACTAAAACCCAACAAAAAACCCAACAAGGGTTTCGAAGTTGGAGGATTTGATGGCAGGAAGCATGCGCCTCGTGGCTCAGCCAGACACTTGGGAGCTCCGAGTTTTCATTGGACGAGACAGCCTCGGAAAGATCAAGCATCGCTATGTCCGTTTCCGCGGCACGAGGCGACAGGCTGAGCGTGAACTCGCACGGCTGGTGATTGATCAAGAGGACAAGCCTGCACCGCTGATCGAGTCGGAGCTTGCTTGGAACTCCTCAACCGCTATCAACGACGCGATCGCGGCATGGCGTGAGAATGGCTGGGGTGACCTTAGCCCGACGACGGTTCGACATTACCAGGAGCTCTGGGATCGACATATTCGCCATGGCATCGGACGTCGGGCAATCTCAGGGGTAACTTCATATGAGGTCGAGAAGTACTTTCGCTCGCTCAAAGACGCTGAAGTGGGGAAGACAACCATACGACACATTCGCGCCCTGTTGCATCGTGCCTGCAAGTTAGCAGGCAAGTGGAGCGGTGGGCGACTCGCAAATCCGATCGCCGCAACTGAGATGCCCGCATGGACGCTTTCTGAGCAGACGGATCGGGTGCGGGCTCCGAGCCTTGGTGAGATTGGTCGATTGCTAGCTGCCGCTAAGGAATTCGACCCTCGTATCGGCGCCATTCTCCGTCTCATTGTGGCGACCGGCATGCGACGTGGTGAAGCCTGTGCAATTCGCTGGAGTGATTGTGATCTTGAAACCGGAGTGATTCAGATCGATGAGTCGATCATCTCGAACAAAGGTGCCACGACAAAGTCTCCAAAGACGCGTGCAAGCATTCGCAAAGTCACGATTGATCAGGGAACGCTCAGTGAATTACGACAACTCCGCGCGATCCAGCGACAATTCGGCGAAGACTTGGACAATGCTCTTGGCGAGGAATCTTTCGTGTTTTCCTTCGAGCCAGGGGGAGAACACTCACCACATCCCGATTCGATCACCCACGCCTTTATCAGGGTTCGTAAACTCTCGGGTGTTGACAGTGACATTCATCTGCATTCCCTGCGTCATTTCCAAGCAACCGCGCTCGATGCAGTGATCTCCGAGAAGCAGAAGCAGTCTCGACTCGGATGGTCGAGTGCCGTGATGGCTCGTCATTACACCGACGCGGTTCCAGAGGAAGATCGACGAGCAGCGGAGCACATCGGTTCGCTGCTCGAAAGTGTGGTCGAAGCTGCGGTTGATCGCTCACAACCACAGGTTGGGCAGGTCTCAGTCTCCGACTGAGCTTGAGATGGCGTCAGTGGATATTTCTTGTTTCGGGTTGCGCTGCGATTGTTGTCGATTGCTAGGGTGTTTTCTTTGCCATCCAGGAGTCGTCGAAGCGCCTCTCGCGAGACACGCCACCGCCCACCGACTCTGATGATGGGAACTGGAAAGGTATCCGTTGTGATCGCTCGATAGGCCGTTGATCGAGTGATCCCAAGCAGGATCGCCGCCTCATCGACACTGAGGAGCGCTTTAGCTCCAAACCCGTTCTGTGGACGTGATCGTGTCATCTTTGTCCTCCTTGATCCAGCTCTTCTTCGATCTGTTCTTTGACATATGCTCGTGCCTCATCGCACTCCTTGCGTTTTTGTGCAACGAGATAGGCGTCACAGGCAAAGGGCCAGCCCTGCCCGACGAAGTACAACTTGTTGATCCCATCAAAGCGAGGATCGGGCGCCTCTGCCCGCTCTAAACGTTCCCTATCTCGCCAGGCTTCGCGCAACCCGTGAAGGTAGACAAAGGTTACCGAGAAGCGTCGGGACTTGGTGAGGAAGTGCCCGCGATGTCCGAGGTCATGGGCCCATCTGGCAAGATTGAGCTCCTCATAGTCGGGATTCTCACCTAACTCGAAGGCTGCACGGGCCATTGCGAGGAGATGCTTTGGGGCACGTGATTCCTCAATCGCTTCGGCTGAACGGAAGCGATGATCGAGGGCACCAGAGTCGCAGGCAGACTTTGTTGCATACTTTGCTACGTAGTTGGCGACTCTACCACTCTCGTTAGGGTCGATGATTCGTGTGTCGATCTGATTGCCCCACGTGGCGGTATGCCCCGCATCTGTTGGCCCAACATGAACCTTGACTTGGCGTGACGCGATTCTGAGCGCCAATTCGATCTGTGCGGGATCAATCGAAGTGGAAGGAGCCAGCGAGATATCCTCTGGATCATCCAAACGAATCACAAGATGCAGGTGAATCAAACCCCGACGCTGGAACTCCACTACCTTGACGTAAGAAAGCCGTGCGCCTGAGGCCAGTTCCTTGACTGAGAGCCCAACGAGCTTTGCCAAAGCACGGCGAAGATAGATCGTCGTTCGCTGCCATAATTTACTCGAGGCAGCATTCCAGATCACCGCTCCGTCGTAGTCGTAGCATCGATCACAGAGCGGTGAACCTACGATCTCTTCATCACTATTGTGGCGATTCCAACATCCCATCGATTTGCCGTGCTCACAGTAGCCCGAATTCTGGGGATGACATTGCATAGCTATGCCATCTCGACTCTTGGCCTGATGGACCCTGCCAAAGCTCGGAGCGGTCAAGGTCGCAAATACCGCTGGATGGCTTCGCACATCTTCAGGGATTCCCTTGCCGCCGAGCAGTCCCGCGCGGATGAGTGCGCGAGCATCTCCTTGATAGACCCGGGAACAGGGTGCACAAAGGCTAGCCCTTCTGGTGCCGCATGCCTTAAAGAGAACGGTGTCGAAGTCATCTCGAGATGGTTCACGATCATCGAAGATGCGATCGATCTCACCGTGCATAGACTCATCGTGTGATAGTTGTACTGGTCTCTGACAGTAGCGAGCACCTTTGGCAGCTCGCGTGAGATCCTCATAGCCATTGCAGGCTCGATCGACTATCTGGTCCGTGAGGTACTGGCTCAGTTCCATTGATCCTCACCTCCTTTATCTCGAAAGCGAGAACCGTTTTCTTCGACAATCTGCGCTATGGTCGTGTCATCGATGAAGTAGCCACGCATCAACTCTGGCTGTCCACTTTCGCCCAATAGCCAGCCAACGCCTCGGTTGTTGATTCCGATGGTTGCCGCGGAGAACCCTGCACTAGCCCAACCCCCGCCAAGAATGGTATCTGAGGCTTCTTTGGTGGAGCATCGAAAGGCTAGCCGCAGGTTAATGAGATCACGGATGGAGGAGGGAAGTGTATCTGCCGACGGCTTTTGGGCTGCAGCCACGAAGATGATTCCGGCTGCCCGTCCCCTGGCGATGAGATCAACTAAGAGATCACCAAACTCCTTTGCTTTGCTCCTCTCAGGGTTGGCGACGTAGAACGGCAACTCGTCGATGACGACAACAATAAGATCCAGTCCATGGTCGCGATGGAGCTTTCGGGCTCGTTGTTGGTCAAGGAACCGATATCGTTCGGCCATCATCGAGCGAAGACTTTGGAGCTGGGCGATGGCATCGTCAATGTTCGGACCAACGAAACCGGCAGCTACTTGTGACCAGATCCGTAGCTCGACAAATTTCGCGTCAAAGAGATAGAGCTGGACGTCCCTGCATTCTGCGAGACAGGCGATGAGGACATTGAGCATGACGCTCTTGCCGCTCCCAGGCTCTCCGCCGACAAGCAGGTTGCGCTCGATAAGCGAGATGGCGACGCTATTGCCATCCCGATCGACGCCGAGCGATATCAGATCCCAGGCCGATACCATCTCACCCGTAACACCTGGCCAGGGTATGGGACCATCGTCAAAGGGATCTTCGCTACAGATAGTGAGCTCCACGCGCGAGGCATTCGTACGATCCGCAGTCACCCGCACATCGCGCGCTCCAAAGTGAGTCGCGAGGTATGGACAGAGGTGTTCAAGTTCGTGAAATGCCGTCCCGCTTTGTAGCAACACCGTCAATCTCACTCCGCTTGGTACCCGCTCAGCCTTGATCACCTTGGGCTGCCGCTTAGCGAGTGGGGAACTCTGCAAAACCAACGCCCGCACAAATCGTCGACGCCAATGTGTCAATCGAAGAGTTCTAGCCAACAATCGTCGGATCGAGGGCAAACACAGGAGCGCGGCAATCGCACTAGCCGCGATCACGGCTGACCAGGTATAGCCGACACGCCGGGCGCATGCCCAATACACAATTGCAATGAGGGCTGCAATTGTGAGCTCAATTCGCCATTGCCAAAGGATCTCTAGTATTTCATCTGCCATAGTCGAAGATGAAGGTGTAATGTTGTTGTTTTCCATTGGATTCTCCTTAGGGAGTTGGGGAACTCGGCCCCGAGCCACCAATGCAGGGGGCCGAGTTCCAGGTTGGTTACTTTGTAATAGGTTCAATGCGCTCAGCGGTGAAGCTGACGCCATTTCGATCGCCCATGCTCCACGGCGAAGCAGTGAGGACAGTCACTTTGACGGCTGTCCCGGCGACGAGGCCGACCGGTTTCCCAGCTACCTTGACAGGCAAGACCTCCGCGCCGCTTTCACTCAGCCAGACGAGCTGCACCAAATAGATTGGTCTGCCTTCTTTATTCATCTTCTGAGCATTCGTATTCATATCCACAACTGGCTCCGGCTCTTTCGATGCCAAGAACGTTGCTCCAGCAGTGTCAATCTTCAGTTTCATGAGTTACCTCCTAACGATGGCCGAATACTTTTCTGGCCAGAGTTAGTTTGATCCACGATTCGGGAAGACACCATAGCGAACTACGGGATCATTCGGAAGTTTCGAAACTCCCGAAAAGTTCCTGCAAAGTTTTCAGCCCAGTGGCTATTTTGCCGATAGACCATTCATGAAAAATACCGCATTGAAGGATGCCATGGAGCAAGCTGGTGTGAGCGCAGCGCAATTAGCTAAGCAGGTGTTTGTCAATCCAAAGACGGTTAATAACTGGATCAATCGTGGCGCGATTCCCCGGCGCGAAACGCAAATGGCGGTGGCGAAGATACTGGGGTGCCTGATCCATGACCTCTGGCCAGATCAGGCCCCACCCGAAAGTTATGCACTTAGCGAAATCGTCAATGCGTGGGGTCATCGCTGCGAGAGTCCAAAGGATTTCTGGTGGGGCCTTTTTGAAGACGCCAAGATTCACGTTGACCTGCTCGGATACGCGATGCAATTCCTCCACGAAGATCATAAGGACTTTGTTACGTTGCTCAAGGACAAAGCCAACGACGGATGCCAGGTTCGAATCATCATGGCAGATCCCCAGTCGAGTGCGGCTAGTGAGCGCGATCATGAGGAGGACCTTCGCGGAGGGCTCATAGCCCGCATCAAGACATCACTAACCTACTTCGAGCCCGTCATCGGCACAGCCAATATTGAGATTCGTCTACAAAGTTTCCCCATGTATAATTCAATCTTTCGATTTGACGGAGAAATGTTGGTTACCCCTCATTTGTGTCATGATCCAGGACGGCTCGCACCCCTATTCCATGTTCGCCAAGGGTCGGAGGAGGGAATCTTTCAGCGGTATCTTGAGAGCTTCGACTATGTCTTCGAGACGTCTCGGGCAATCAGGCCGAGCTTTGTCTAGACGAGACTTCTACAATGATCCAACGGCGCCACGGGCGAACAATATCGTACCAGCCGCCTCGGCTGTAGTTTTGAACGCAGATGATCAGATCCTCCTGATTAGGAGAACTGACAACGGACTCTGGTCGATACCGGGTGGGACGATGGAGCCTGGAGAGGACATTACCTCGTGCTGCATTCGAGAGGTTGAAGAAGAGACTGGTTTTAGAATTAACGTGTTCCGGCTTATTGGCATCTACTCGGATCCCAGTCATGTCGTCGCCTATGACGATGGAGAAGTCCGCCAGTCCTTCTCTATATGCTTTTCCGGAAGTATCGTCAGCGGGAAACTTAGAACAAGTTCGGAGTCGAGCGAGGTTGCCTTCGTTCCCTTAGCGGACTTAGATACCTACGATATTCACTCCTCAATTCGGCTACGCATTGAGGATTATCTCACAAACAAGACGGAGCCCTTTATTCGCTAGATCCGACTTGTGAGCACAACAGCTCTACGTGGGTAAACGATTTGGCGAGTTGGGGGTAGGCAAGCCGTAGACCTTGCGGAACTACATCGTCCTTACCGTAGCGTCTCTCGACCTCGTCGATTCTTTGGGTGAGCTCTATCGGTTGGCCGTCTGGTCCATTGGAGAGATCGCAGTAGGTAAGGCAGTCTGAGATGAGTCCAGGCTCAACCGGGAAGCGTGACATCTCTTTATCGAGACCACGCAGATGGCCCTCTTGTGTTCCAGAAGAGTGATGTGCCACTAAACACGCGAGTCGATGTTCGCCGCATTCTTCAAGATAGTTTGCGCCGTCAAGATGGTGAAAGCCAGTTCTGGCAAGAGCGCCTGCATACCCTATGTCGTGTAGCCAAGCTGCCATGACCAAAACTTCGCCTTCGGAGTAGTCGTCAAGGATTGTCGATGCAAGCTTCTCGGCCTCCGTGGCCACTTTCACCACGTGAGACCACCTTCGATCCATGCCGTCGAGGAGTTCCTTGGCGAGTGTCATCGCCTCTTGTGGAGTATCCATGATCTAATACTAGAGCTGTAGCGCACTGCTTTCAATCCGTGCGTCGCGATTGCCAATTGCCCAGTTCGCACGAGATGTTACAACTTTCTCTACTACTTCAAGAGAATGTCTCGATGATCGCCCTCGATCGGGCGCTTGGCCCTTCGGGCCGGCGCCCGATCGAGTCACGTGAGCGGTCCCCTCGGAGTAGGAAGCTGCACAACGGCGAATGCCCTTGGCATAGGGACTCTCGTTCGCAAGCTGGCACAACGCTCTCCCATCGATGCGTCGGCCGGCTCCACGCGCACATTGCGCGAGTCTCGTCAGTGGCCTTGACCACTCCGCACTCACAAAGCTATCGCTGGCGTCTGTTTCTGCCTCTGACTGCTCTCCGGTCTGGTCTCACCTTCAGACTTATCTCGATGCCTTGTAGGCGATTCCGACCCCAGTTCAGCTGGAGCAGCTCTAGATCCGACCGACTTGGCTCATCTCTTTCCCTTGTTGGCACTTTCTTGCGCTTAGCAACCCTACCAGAGACTTCGATCGGGGCTACAAGCCCTGAAGTGTACTCAGCTTTGCTTCGGGGCTATTTCGCCCCGTCTCGCTCTGGTGAATCGGGTGCATCGCAAGAAACCACCAACAAGAGATAAGGAGTCGATGATGATTAATCACAATTCGCATTCAGAGCTACTGACCAAGCTGACGGATGGGATAATGGAACTTTCCGATCAATCGAGCTGGAGGCAGTACCTGAAATCCCAGGCTCTCTTTCACAACTACAGCTTCAATAACACGATGCTGATCGCCAAGCAGTACCCGAGTAGCAAGCTTCAACTCGTGGCGGAAGCTCGGACGTATCGTTCGCAAGGGTGAGAAGGCTATCTGGATCATCGCTCCGATGATCTATCGTGAAGCTACTGATGAGGATCCAGTTATTAAAGTGGACGGCCCCTTGAGCCCGGTCCACTTCGTACACGGTTTCTGAAACGTTCCGGTCGGGGTTTATGTGGAGTTGAAACTAGAAGCCTCACTGAAGCCCGCTTCCAAGGTACCAGATGAGCCATTGGCCGTTTCTATCTATAGCCAGTTCTGTAGTAGTAATGCCTGGATCACAAGCGTTCACAGCGGTATTCGGGCTGCAAAACACAATTCTCCAACTTGCGCGCATTACCGAAGATCCGCAAGCAGAACTCACTGAGTTCGCAAGTGAACCGTCGCTAGCGAGTGGTTCCGTGGATACATCGGCCAAGGTGTACGATCCGCTGACCGTACTGCCAAAGTTTTGTCCAAATAGCTGAGCAAATCCGTTACTTGGCATATCAAGCAACGCTCTATCAAAGTAGCGTACGAAGCTTGAGTTCTTAGCAGATAGATCAGCGTTGATGGAGTTCTCCAACACAATCGCCTCATTGGATGTCAAAGTCGCAGATCGATCGACATTCAAGGTTGAAGGACAGCCGGCCCCCGAATTTACTCCACCTGTCTTGGCTGGGACGAAGTTTGGATATGTAGTATTCACCGGAAGCTTAGCGATC
>DAHXNM010000368.1 GCA_027365375.1 Ferrimicrobium sp.
CGGCCTGGTCTGTGGTTGGGTTCCCAGCCTTTCTGATCGGGGTTTTCGTGCTCAGTAGGTGCATGATGGCGCTCACTATGATGTGGTTTCCACTTGCGAAGGAGAGTTCGCTCGCCCGCGTGTTCGCGTCTCAACGCCGACGTTGGATAGTCTGGGCCCTACTCTTGGAGGGGTTGGTGGCGGTTGGCGCCACGATGTTACTCGGGACACCGATGATACTGCTTGCGGAGGTGTTCGGTGCCGTGTGTGGACTTGGAGTACTTGCGTTTGCAATACATCACCTTCGTGGAATAACCGGTGATGTGGTTGGCGCGGTGGGTCTGGTCGCCGAGACCGGAATGCTCCTAGCTGCGGCAGTTATGAGGATTCATGGCTAGATTTCGACGCAGACGATGCTCTCCCATAGTGGTGTTCGGAGCCATGGTGCTCGATGAACTTGCAGCCGATCCCGAGAACCGTTGGCACCCGGTCCGATGGCTAGGAGTGGGTCTGAACTGGCTAGAGGGTTGTATCTATGCGGATTCGCGGAGACGTGGTGCCGTGTTCTTTGCGCTGGCACTAACGCCGTCGTTACTGCTCCCTACCGTGCTTGGCCCAGGCGGTTGGCTACTCGAAAGCGTTGGACTCTGGCTCACCCTCGGTGGGCGATCGCTGACTCGTGAAGCCGAGGAGGTTGCTCGGTTGCTCGAGCTCAATGACCTGGTTGCTGCGAGATGCCAGCTTCGGCATCTCGTTGGTAGAGATGTCGAGGAACTCGGCCCCGATGAGATCGCTCGCGCGGCGATAGAGTCTGTCGCTGAGAATACCACTGATGCCGTAGTCGGTCCGTTGCTGTGGTACACGGTGGGCGGTCTCGGTGCGGCGATGACATTCAGGAGCATCAACACCCTCGACGCCATGGTAGGGCATGAGACTAACCGGTATCAGAGGTTTGGGTTTGTCTCTGCTAAGGCTGATGACCTAGCGGTTGGCCCAGCATCTATGCTTGGCGTGGCCCTGTGCTGGACACTCTCTAACACGGAGGGCCGTCAACGGATGAGAACTGCCATGGCGCGTTCGCATCTACATCCGTCGTTGAATGCTGGACTGATCGAGGCGGCGTTTGCAGGTGTGCTTGGAGCCGAACTCGGAGGAGTGAACAGCTACCATGGCGTACCGGTGCAGACGCCTAGGTTCGAGGTGGGTCCACCACCGAAGGTCGGAAATATCCGGCATGCGAGCCGGCTATCTCGGCGAGTCGCTTGGGGTAGTGCACTCGTCGCCATGGTTACTATCGCCGCTACTCATTGACGGCTAACTGATTCTTCGTCGGGCCTAGACGCCTTTTATATCTTCCGCTCTTGCCGTGGAATGAGCTGTAGATAGTGGTGATAGTGCTGCAATAACTCGCCAATAACTTGTTGTGCGGAATTAGCAATCCAGACCACACCATTGTCTCGAAGATATGGCATGAGGCAGCTTAGAGTAATCATCTTTACCGGAATCATGCTTGCATTAGGTGGCTTGGTACTTGCAGCATGCGGATCAAGTGCTTCTAGTGTTGGTGCTTCCAATCTCCATCCTGGTCCATCAGGTTCAGGGAAGTCAGTGACCATCGTGGTCAGTAACTTCCAATTTATCCCTGATGAAGTAGTCGTGCACCAGGGAGAGGAGATAATCGTACACAACGAGGACTCCGTTGGTCACACCCTCACTGCTAACAATCGAAGCTTTGGTACTGGAGTCATTCCGCCGGGACATACGGTTCATTTCGTCATCCACAACAAGCCAGGAACCTATCCATTCCTTTGTCTTATTCATCAATTTATGACCGGAAGCATTGTTGTTGTGAAGTAGGGAGGTGGCTTAGACACGCAACATTATCTCGTCAGATTATAGATCTTATAAATTCACAAAAGGAGTAAATAGTGACCAAAGATACATTTGATCCACGTCCATTGAATGAACTCATTGAGCAGTCGTCTGATATTCAATCGGATGCCATGAAGGATGCCCGTGAGGGTCTCGCGGAGACGGTTGAGCTTGGTAAAGAGCTGCGGAGTCGCGATGAGCTCGACCCTTATGAGGCGGATGCGGTCGCCGAGCAACGGCGGAGTATGCTCCGCACAGGACTATTCGGCGCTGGAGCGTTGGCCGCAGCTGGTTTTGGGGCGGCACTCTTTAGCCTTGAGTCAACCCCTGCGTTCGCATCCACCGCTACTGATGTTCAGATCCTTCAGAGCAACGCCTCGATTGAGGTGCTGGCGATCAACACCTACAAGACGGCGTTGACTCTGCCCTATATCGGTGGTGCAAGTGCAAATGGTGTTGTCAAGGCCTTCGCGGAGACCACAATGCACCAACATGAGCAGCATCTGAGTGCATTCAATGCGGCGGTGAAGTCGCTGGGTGGTACTCCGCAAAATAGCGCTGATCCAGCGCTTGTTCCGGTCGTGAAGGCTGCAGTTGCAAAGATCACCAGTGCAGTGGGGGTGGTCGCGCTCGCGCTCGAACTCGAGCAGGCGGCGGCCGAGACTTACGTAAAGGCTACCGGCTTTATTGCCTCCAAGAGCGCGAGAACTCTTACCGCCTCGGTTATGGGAGTAGAGGCGCAGCACGCATCAATTTTACTAGCGGTTCAAGCTTTGTTGAAGGCCAACGCTCCTCAACTCATAGCTCTCCCACCGAACGCTGCAGCGCTGCCAGCGGCTGCAGGTTCGATCGGATTTCCAGACGCCTTCTACCCAACGGCCGGCGCACGACCGCTTGCAGAGGGAGCAGTTAAGTGAGATACCTAAATCGACAGAGTCAAACAAGTAGAAAGGGAGCCACCATGGAGATTAGCGAGGCTGAGCTCAAGGCCAAGATTGTAGAACTTGATGAGATTCACCACGACGTTAGCCTGCCGGCAATGCAGGAGGGGGCGAGCGATTGGGCGGAGCAGGTCGCTGCAGAGCGTTCTCAGGTTGAGGCGAGGTCGCGGCTCAATCGGCGCACCTTTCTGCTCGGAGTCGGCGCTACCGTTGGAGCAGGTGCGCTGTTAGCGGCGTGCGGTTCTAGCTCATCGGCTACCAAGTCATCTTCGTCCTCGACCGCTCCGACGCTATCGTCCTCAACCCTAACTGACCTGCATGTCGCTGCATTGGCAGCGAGCCTCGAGAACCTCGGAATCTATGCCTACACCGCTGGTATAAATGCTGCAAAGGCCGGGAAGCTTGGCAGCGTGCCTCCTGCTGTTGTCGTATTCGCAGAGACTGCGCGCGCACAACACAAGGAGCATGGGGCGGCTTGGAACGCAATTTTGCGCTCTGCTGGCAAAGCAGCGGTGACGGCGACCGACCCAGTGCTGACGCCGGTTGTCAACAAAGACTTTGCCTCGGTCACCAACACCGTCGATCTCGCGAAGCTAGCGCTCGAGATCGAGAATATCGCTGGCGAGACCTATCTATCGGCGATTGCTGTCTTGACTGAGCCCACCGCGATCAGGACGGCGGCAAGCATAGAGCCTGTTGAGATGCAGCACTCTGCAATTCTCAACTTTGTGTTGGGGACTTATCCGGTGCCAAACGCCTTTGAGCCCACCTCCTTGGCTCGGCCGATATCGGACTATAGCAAACTATAACCAACCCGTTCTTGACCCTACTGAACAACGAGGGGCTGGCTCCATGGGAGTCAGCCCCTCGTTGTTGCTCCAGCTAAGGTCTCCCTATGAGCACGCAACGGAAACTCAAGCTTTTGGATCTCGCCCTTCGTCCGATTCCGGGGATGACCTTGCCGAGTCAGGTAGCCTTTAGCCCAAGTGGCGAACACCTCTATTACCTAGCACCGCAGGCGGGTGATAGCCTCGCCCTTTTTGCCTTCGATCTAGGCCGAAGCGAGGAGCGACTGCTGCTCGCCGCACCCGGTGGAGACGGGCCCGATGAGACGCTCGAGGAGGAGCTTCGCAAGCAACGATTACGACAGACCATGGGCGGAATTGGCAGTTTTCAGATCGTTGACGAGGCTAGTGCACTGGTAAATATCGGTGGAGTGTTTCAGCTTGTCGACGTTGGTACCGGTGCCACCATTGATGGGTTCGACTTTTCCGGTGCCCGGCAACTCATCAAGGCTGGAGTCGACCGCTTTGTAATCACTACTGGGGATGAGATCGTCTTGGTAGGCCGCGACTCGCACCGAGAGGTTCTAGTGACGGCGGCTGGTGAAGGCATGTCGGTCGGCGTAGCCGAATATGTCGCCCAGGAGGAGCTTGGGCGTATGACCGGGATGTGGTTGGATCCCTCCGGTCGGTGGCTTGCCTACACAGAGGTCGACGAGTCGAGGGTGGATCAACATCTCATCGTTCGCACCGATCTTCACCCCAATGTTGTTGAGCGCTATCGCTATCCGTTGGTTGGCGCCACCAATGCCTCCGTTGTTCTTTGTCTACTCGACCTAGAGACACACACGAGAACGGTCGTCGAGAGCGTTGACGCTGACCACTATCTAGCCAACGTCATCTGGCTCGACGCCGATCGGTTGGCGGTGTCTTCGCTGAACCGCCAGCAGGATCGGCTGAACCGGTGGATCTATCGCGTTAGCGATGGAGTACGGTTGCCACTCGGCCATGAGCACGGTCAACCGTGGGTGAACCTCGCCGAGAACGAGTTTGCAGTCGATGGCGATCTCCTCACAACCTCTGAGGCCGACCGTGGCCAGCGCCACCTTGTACGCATCCATGACGATGGCACAAGGACGCAGCTTGGTGAGCTCGTTATTCGTGAACTGCTTGGGGTTCAGGGGACGACGGCACTGGTCGTGGCGACTGGTGACTCTCCGACCGAGGAGTGGCTCTACCGAGTCGACTTGGTTGAAGTTCATTTCGAGCGTATTGGGACCGACTACGGTGTCGCGACCGGCGTTCTGGCTCCTAGGGGGGATAACGTCTATATCAGCGCGTCTAGCAGGTCGCTCGAGCCGAAGGCGATGGTCGATACCCCGGATGGGTGTGTCTCCATAGCGCAGACATCGGTACCTTTTGTAGTTGGCGAACCCGAGATGATTGAGCTTGAGTCGGCCAGTGGCGAGACCCTCTATGGCGCCGTCTATCTCCCCAGTCCTGAGTGCATAGAGGGGGCGCCATTGATCGTCTCAGTTTATGGCGGTCCGCACGCCCAGCTGGTGGTAGACCACTACGGGTTGACGCTAGATCTCCAAGCTCAGTATCTAGCCTCGCGGGGTGCGGTGGTGGTCAAGCTCGATAATCGTGGAAGCTATGGCCGTGGCCTTGATTTTGAGGCTTACCTCAGTCGTCGCTTTGGAGAGATCGAGTTGAGCGATCAGCTGTGCGGGGTGGCGTACTGCCAACGGCGTTGGAGACTCGACCCCGACCGCGTTGGTATCTATGGTTGGAGCTATGGGGGCTACATGACCTTGATGGCTATGACGCGTGCACCTGAGGTGTTCAAGGTCGGTGTGGCTGGAGCCCCAGTGGTCGATTTTCGTTGGTACGACACCGCCTACACGGAGCGCTACCTCGGTGACCCGGTGGAGAATCAAGAGGGGTACGAACGATCATCGGTGCTCGACAAGCTGGAGCAGCTGTCAGGCAGGCTCATGGTCATCCATGGGATGATAGATGAGAATGTCCACTTTGGCCACACCTCTTCGCTGATTGCCCGGGCTAACGAACTCGGTAAAGAGATTGAACTGGTGGTCTTGCCTTCGAGCCGTCACGCCCCCACCGACCAGGCGAGTCTTCTTAGGGTGGCTACAAGTCGCAGCAGATTTCTTCTTTCGAATCTCGGTTTGGCTGACGATTCACCGAGCTGAGAGCTGGATGAGAGTGGAGCTGGTGCCCTCGGTTCCGAACACCTGCTACCAGTAGGTTATGGTCGTGATGTATGAGTACATGGGAACGAGTGCACTCTCTGTGTTCAGCGGAGTCAGCGATGCTCGCCTCGCTGGTGTCGTGATGGCGAGTAGTTCCTCTGCGTTGTCGGTGACTAGCTCCAAGGAGGACGTGGCCAAAGGTGGGCATAGCTGGCGAGTCTGGCGTTCTCGGGCGGCCAATCGTGTCTCATCGCCAACGGGCTGATCGTCCGATTGGGGGCCATACGCTTTTGAGAGGGCTTGGCCTCATAGTTGCCTTTCTCGCCTCCGTCGTGACCGCGGTCGTGCTTGTCCTAGATGTCGGCGTGACCCAAGCTCCGGTGGTACCCAC
Organism: Ferrimicrobium sp.; assembly: GCA_027365375.1. Taxonomy (GTDB): domain Bacteria; phylum Actinomycetota; class Acidimicrobiia; order Acidimicrobiales; family Acidimicrobiaceae; genus Ferrimicrobium. The sequence goes on from DAHXNM010000368.1 coordinate 6,179, forward strand.
ATTGCTAAGACAGCCTCGCCAGGCCTCCGTGGTTGCTGCAGTCAGTTCTAGGCCATCTCACCGATTGGTTGGCATCGGCGCCTCTGGAGCCTGGTGGTCTGGGCCTGCGTATGCGCTTGGTGCGAAGGATAGAAGGCGAATAGGTCGGTTGTTGTATGGGAGTCACGGCCTTCGACTCTCTCAATTTCGCTTCAACATCGGCGGTGGTGGAGTAGGTGTATCCACCTGGTGGAAGGCACCTCCAACCTGGTATACCCCCAATGGTTCGTTAGACTTCGCCACCGATAACCGGGCGGTCTATTTTCTCCGTCAAGCCGCCAAGGCTGGAGTCCACGATCTCGTTGGCTTTGTAAATTCGGCTCCGCCGGAGTTTTCTTCGAATCATCAAAGCTGTGGTGGGACGTTACTGGCGTCCGCGATACCAAGTTATGCACTTGAACTTGCGAGGACGGTCCAAGGAATTCATTCGCACTTTGGTGTCAAACTCTCTTATATCTCGCCGATGAACGAGCCTGTCGGGTCACAGGCATCCTGTCATCAAGAGGGGATGGCGGTCCCGATCGCTGAGAGAGGTCCGCTGGTGGTAGCGCTCGCCCACGATCTCGCACAATTGGCTCCGTGGTGTCACGTAATAGCTGACGAGTCCGCCTTTGTAGCCAATGGGTTTCTGGTAGACACGCCAAAGTGGATTAGCTATCCGGGGGCATCAAGTGCTGTCGCCGCCCTGGCTTACCACGGATATGACTATCCGGATGCCCAGACCTTGCGGAGCGTCCACCGGCTCGCCAACAAACTCCACCATCAGGTCTGGGCGACCGAGATCTGCTGTCATACCCCCAACGGTTTTGCCTATCAGTATGACCCGACCATGATCTCAGGAATCTGGCTTGCTGACACCATGTATAACGATCTGATGGTTGCTGGAGCCTCCGCATTCGACTGGTGGCTGGCCCTCTCTCCAGATCTGGGTTGCGACCCAGCAGCAGACCCTACCTGCTTTGCTGACATCAATGCACTCGGTCGTAACGACGGTCTCATCTACTTTGATCTTCACGGCAGTACGAATGGTGACCATCGTCTCTATCTCACCAAACGCTATTGGGTATTGGCCAACTTCTCACGCTACTTGCGCCCAGGAGCTGAACTTTACCCGGTTGCGACCTCCGATCCGCGTATCAAGGCACTCGCTGCGCGCGAAGGTAATCGGGAGGTGATCATAGCCATCAATCGCAGCCCTGAGGGATCTCCGCCGATTCCGTTGGTAATCGAGTTCCCAGCGAGATCGGGTCGGTTGAACCCGCTGTACTCGGTACAGACATCCTTTACTAAGAGTTTGAAACCCGTGGCGAACCCCACGGTAACTGGTTCGATTATCGCGACGCTCAGTCAGCCATTTAGCGTGACCACCTACGTCTTTACTCGCGGCAACAAGTAGCCTGGAGCTGTGGAAGGAGGATCCTTTGGCACTTCGTTATGCGATGGTTCTCGCGGCAGGCAAGGGGACTCGGATGGCTTCAGAGAGGCCAAAACCGCTCATGAAGCTCTGTGGAGTCTCGATGTTAAGGCACGTTATGCGAGCAGTACTAGAGCTCGATGACCTAGAACGTGTTGTCGTGGTTGTTGGCCACCAGGCAGAGCTGGTCGAGCGAGAGCTACGAGGATTTGGCTCGCATACCCCTGAGATCGTCGCTGCTCGCCAACCTGAGCAGCGGGGGACAGGCGATGCGGTCTCGGCTGGTCTTTCCAGATTGCCAGATCTGTTGCCTGGAGTCGGCGGCTCTGGATCCGAGGTGTTGGTACTACCTTCAGATACTCCACTGCTCACCGCGGCGACCCTAAAGGCGCTGGCTAAGGCGCATATGGATGCCGGCAACGCAGCAACCATTCTTAGCATGGAGGTGTCTAACCCCGCAGGTTATGGCAGGGTAGTGCGTAATGCAAAGGGGGCTGTAACCGAGATCGTAGAGGATCGCGATCTCATTGGTGACCAGGCCATGATTCGGGAGGTAAACACCGGAATATATATTTTTGACCTTGCACTTTTGCCGGTGGCGATCCGGCGTCTGGCTCCGTCGAACTCGCAACGCGAGTACTACCTCACCGACGCCATTGAGCTCTTGACGCAGTCGGGCTATCAGGTTGGAGTGATGCCGGTAGCAGATGTGCAAGAGACTCAGGGGGTTAACGATCTTACCCAGCTGGTAGCGGCTGAGGATCTCATGCGATCGCGAATCCTTGCCCGCCATATCAGTGCAGGCGTGATGATGGTTCGTCCAGAGACGATTACCATCGACGCGGAGGTTGAGATAGGTCCCGGGACTACCATCTGGCCGAATACGCTCCTGCTGGGTCGTACGAGGATCGGTTCATATGTTGAGATCGGCCCTGAATCCAGTCTTGTAGACACCGATGTTGGTGATGGGAGCAAGTTGGTAAGAGTAGATGCTACGGCAGCAGCGATAGGCAGGTCGGTCACGGCTGGCCCATATGTCTCGATTCGAGAGGGCGCAACAGTCTCTGACCGTGCGGTTGTGGAGCCGTTCTCTTTGTTGAAGTGATGGAGCCCACCGATACGGCGATCCAGCCATGTTGGCGAACGTTTCTGATTGGTTTGGCTTAGGGGGCTGAGAGCTGACTCAGGGTGGAGTCGAGCGAGTACTATGGGGTAGCACCATAACGGTTGCTTCAAGAGAGAAGAAGGAGCTTTTCATGGAGTTGGTCCCGAGGAAGCGGCTCGAGCTCTTTTCGGGTCGAGCTCATCCTGAGTTGGCTCGTGAGGTCGCTGACCACTTGCAGGTCAAGCTTGGTGAGCTCACCTTGCGAGAGTTCTCAGATGGAGAGATCTACTCGCGCTTCGATCAGTCGGTTCGAGGGAAGGATATTTTTCTGCTCCAGTCACACGCTGGGCCAGTCAATGATTCGATCTTCGAGCAGCTGATCATGGTAGACGCCGCAAAGCGAGCCTCTGCAAAAAGAATCACGGCGGTGTGTCCCTACTATGGCTATTCCCGCCAGGATCGCAAGGCCTCGGGGCGAGAGCCGATTACCGCAAAGTTGGTAGCAGATCTGTTTAAGGCGGCTGGTGCTGATCGAATCATATCGGTCGATCTGCATTCGGGGCAGATTCAAGGTTTCTTTGATGGCCCCGTCGATCACCTTACGGCCACCCAGGTCTTGACAGACTACCTACGAGCTCAAGACGCTAGCGATCTAGTGATCGTCGCTCCCGATGCAGGGCGAGTGAAGGTCGCCGAACGTTACGCTCAGAAGCTTCAGGCTGGGCTTGCCGTGGTTCATAAGAGTCGACCAAAGGGCACCGCCAATGTGGTCAATGCACTCAACGTGGTTGGAGACGTAGCCGCCAAGCGTTGCGTCATCGTGGATGACATGATTGACACCGCCGGTACCGTGACCGCCGCCGCTGACCTATTGCTCAGTAGAGGTGCCACCGACGTTTGGGTGATGGCGACCCACCCCATTCTCTCTGGACCAGCTCTTAAGCGGCTCACCGACTCGAGTATCTCCCGTGTGATCGTCACCAATACGCTTCCATTAAGTGGGGATCGTCTCACCGACAAGATTGAGGTTGTGTCGATTGCAAAGGTGATAGCCGATGCAATTGCAGCCGTCTTCGAGGACGGTTCGGTGTCCGAGCTTTTCCACGGAGATAATCTCTCCTGAAAGTTAACTAGCGAGAGCAGCTATGCTTTCTATGTCGTTTCTCTATGTCGTTTCTCAAAACGTATGTAGTCTCTGAAAAAGTGAGGTTTGTGTGGCGAAGGTTATTGCCTATGAAGGTAGAGAGCCAGGGAGTCCCGAGAGTCGGCGTCTTCGTGCATTAGGGAAGGTGCCGGCTGTGGTCTATGGTGGCACCTCTAAGGCTCGACATCTTTTCGTCGATGCCCATGATTTCGAGACCGCACTTGGTCATAGAGTAAATGTCGGTGCTCTGATGGAGCTTGAGGTGGCTGGCAAGGTTACGACCGTGCAGCTCCAAGAACTCCAGCGGCATCCAGTGCGTCGTAACCTGAGTCACCTCGACTTCTTGGCCATCAACGTCCGTGAGGAGATGGAGGCCACCATCGAGCTTCGATCGGTGAGCGAGGAGCTTGAGATGGAGGAGCCGAGTCTGCGGGTCCGAGGACATGTCAAGGACATTCCAGACTTTTTAGAGATCTCGCTGGAGATGCTTGGCGAGGCCGAGGTATTCACCGCTGGCCAGATTCCACTCGCTAAAGGGTTGGTGCTGATAGGCGACCCCGAGATCGTCGTTGCCCGCTTAGCTGACAAGCTTTAGTCGTCCACCCCGCGGGAGGTGACGAATTCGGTACTGGTGGTGGGTCTGGGAAATCCAGGCTCTCGCTATCGTGGCAGTCGACATAACATGGGATTCGAGGTTGCTGACGCTCTAGGCAGTGATCTTGGTGTTGTTTTTTCACGCAAATATCACGGGTTGCTAGGAAGTGCTCGGCTTGGGACCTGCACGATTCACGTGCTCCTACCACAGACATTTATGAATGAATCTGGCCTCGCCGTCGCTGAGTTTGTGCGATACCACCCTGTGGAGTATCCGGCGGGTCTAATCGTGATCCACGACGAGCTTGACCTGGAACCAGGAGTGGTGCGCGTCAAGTCAGGTGGAGGCTTGGCGGGACACAATGGTCTGAAGTCGATTGCCAACCGGCTTGGAACCCAGAATTTTCTACGGATTAGGGTTGGTATTGGGCGACCATCCGAGCGCTCGTCTGTCGTCGATTTTGTGCTATCTCGGCCGAGGCCCGAGGACCGAATTGAGCTCGATCTCGCAGTTCGTCGTGGTGTAGATGCCGTCCGTGACATCGTCGAGGTCGGGCCTGATCGAGCGATGACCGAGTACAACCAGCGGGCGCGGTGATGTCGTCGAACCTATTGACAAGACTCGTTGGCGGTGTCAGCCAAGTCCTGGATCTCGCCACACTGGATCATACAAGCCTGGGTACTGCTCCGGCCGCATCGGCCGCCCTAGTCGCCCAGAGTGGCTTGGGTCGACGTATTCTAGTCGTTGTGGCCAGCGAGGTCGAGGCTGAGGCGATCGCCTACGACATCGCTAACTTACAGGATGGGTGCAACAGCCTCTGGCTACCAGCGTGGGATACGGTCCCTTTTGAGCGAGTAGCACCATCTATGCGCACCGTTGGGCTACGTCTTCGTGCTCTGGCCGCGCTTCAAGAGAAGTCGGAGAGCGGTGTGGTGGTTACCGCATCGGTAAGGGCTGCACTCCAGCGCCTAGCTCCAAGTGCTCTCGACCTCGAGCACCTCAGTCTGCATGTCGGCTCCTCGCTCCCACAGGTCGAGTTGGTCGAGTTCTTGTTGCGAAATGGGTACCTGCGTGAGACTCAGGTATCGAGTCCGGGCGAGTTTGCTGTCCGCGGTTCTATCGTCGATCTCTTTCCTCCTGATGCAGCCGGTCCGATCCGAGCTGACTTTTTTGGTGACGAACTTGACCGCCTCGTCATCTTTGATCCAGGGTCGCAGGTAACCATCGATGCGGTAGAGGAGTGCGAGATTCTTCCTGCGAGAGAGGTGCTTGTCGATGGCCGCCTGCGTGCAGGGCTGGAAGAGTTGGCAAAGCGTGCTCCAGTCCTGGGCGACCGGATTCGCGAGTTGCTCGATGGCACAAGCGCTGATCCAGCCGAGAGCCTCCTCCCTCTAGTACTCAACCATCAGGCTACTATCCCTTCTGACCTGCTGGATGAGGATGATGTGGTGATCATGGCAGGCGGCGCCTTGCTTGAGGCGGAGTCGGTACGCTTGGTCGCGGATGAGTTGTCTATGACCCAAGCGCTGGCTCCGACTTGGGGAATCGAGGCTACAGAGTCAACGGCGGGCCTGCTCGCCTCTTTTGGTCATATCTCGGAGAGTCTGGCAAAACGTGCCCTCCTAACCGATGATGGTACGGATCCTCGCCCGCTGCGAATCGACCACAGAGACATGTCCGGATTCGTTGAACGAGTTGGGTCATTTATTCGTAGCGGATTCCGGGTGATCGTGACGGCAGAGTCTCAGGCGAGAGTGCGCGCGCTTAGCGCAACCTTCGCGAGCTTTGAACGATACCCTATTGTAGTTGGAAGAGATGCTGATCTTCCTGAGGCCGCTGGACTATATCTGCTCGAGGGCGTGCGGCTCTATCACTCCTTTATGGTAGAGGCCACCAAGCTCGTCGTCGTCGCCGATGCAGAGCTGGTGCGACCGATAGCCAATCCGAGGGCGACACGTCGAAGGCCAAGGACACTCAGCTCTACCCTCGATGACTTGGCTCCAGGAACTCTGGTTGTCCACGAGACCTATGGTGTCGCTCGCTACCAGGGAATCGTATCGCGGGCCTTGGCCGATGTAGAGCGCGACTATCTGTTGCTCGAGTTCGGCGGTAAGGATAAGATCTACCTTCCGTCAGATCAGACCGACCGGATCACGCTCTACGTCGGTGGAGAGGATCCCGCGCTTTCACGTTTGGGCTCCAGGGAGTGGAGCCAACAGGTCCGTAAGGCACGCAGGGCTGCAAACGAGGTCGCACAAGAGCTCGTCGTCCTCTATCAGAAACGGCTGGTCACCGCCGGGCATGCCAAGGAGGCTGATACTCCATGGCAGGATGAGATGGAGTCGGCGTTTCCGTATGAACTCACACCCGACCAGGTGATCGCTATCGAGGAGATGAAGAGCGATCTTGAGCAGCCGATCCCTATGGATCGAATGATCTGTGGTGACGTCGGGTTTGGGAAGACAGAGATTGCTATCAGGGCTGCCTTTAAGACAATCCAGAGCGGGAACCAGGTGGCGGTCCTCGTTCCTACCACGATTTTGGCACAGCAGCACTATGACACTTTTCGAGAACGCTTTGAACCCTATGGAGTCAAGGTTGGACTGCTGTCGCGCTTTGTGAGCGGACGTGAGGTCAAACGACTCAAGGAAGAGTTGCGTCTTGGGACGCTCGATTGTCTAATAGCTACCCACGCGTTGGTCTCGAAGGAGATCGACTTCAAGCGTCTAGGACTCCTCGTGATCGACGAAGAGCAACGATTTGGGGTGCAGCACAAGGAGTTTTGGAAGACACGCCATCCGGACCTCGATGTGCTTACACTTTCCGCTACTCCGATTCCGCGCACGCTTGAGCTCTCACTGGTCGGAGTGCGTGACATGTCGTTACTCAGGACGCCACCACTTGATCGGCAGCCGATCCTAACACATGTTGGTCCCGATGACGATGCCGCAATCTCTGAGGCGATCCGGCGCGAACTTATCCGCGGGGGCCAGGTGTTCTATGTGCATAATCGTGTGCGCGATATCCAGTCGGTAGCCAGAAAGGTCGCCGACCTAGTCCCTACAGCGCGTATTCTGATTGCTCACGGTCAGCTCCCCGAGCACGAGCTTGAGCGGGTAGTTGATGATTTCTGGCATCGAAAGGCAGACGTCTTGGTCTGCACTACCATCATCGAGAGCGGTATTGACCTCCCATCGGTGAACACACTCATAGTCGATCATGCCGAAGATCTTGGTCTCGGTCAGCTCCATCAGCTGCGTGGGCGAGTAGGGCGTTCTGGGCAACGAGCGTACGCCTATCTGTTCTATCCTCGCACCAAACCTCTTTCTGTGATTGCACTAGAGCGGCTTCGTACCATCGTTGAGAACACAGATCTTGGTTCAGGTTACCGTATAGCCATGCGAGATCTAGAGTTGCGTGGTGCCGGCACTTTCTTGGGGCAACGGCAGTCAGGTCATATGAGTGCAGTTGGCTATGAACTCTACGTGCGCCTGGTCGCCGAGGCGGTCGCGCAGATGAAAGGGGACGAGCGTATCGAAGTCGCAGAGATCAATATCGATCTTCCGGTCTCTTACTCGATTCCTGTCTCCTATGTTGAGGAAGAGACGGTGCGAATGGACCTCTATCGGCGGTTGGCGCTTGCGCGTACCGATGCAGAGGTTACCGAGCTTGCCGAAGAGCTGGTCGATCGTTTTGGGCCCCATCCAGATGCGGTCGTCAATCTAATTGCGATGACCCGATTGAAGCTAACCTTAATCGAGCGCGGAGTCCGTGAGGTTGGGTCGCGACGTTCCGCTCGTACTGGGAGCATGGAGGTCTTTCTGAGGCCACTGGAGCTCCGCCCGTCCGAGGAGGTGCGGTTGCGACGACTACCATCGCGACCGAGTTACCGAGCGATCGACCATGAGCTAGTAGTTCCCTTTCGACCTCGGGACGACCTTCTGTCTCTGGTTGGTGAAATCATCATGGGATCACCGAATTCACGCTCCTAGGTTTTGCATAGTAGGCTAGGAAAGCTGTGGAGCCAAGGAGGAGTATGTCTCGAAGGTTGTTGAAGTTCCTTCCGCTTGGGTTAGGTGCTTTGCTTGCGAGCTGTTCGACAATGGGTTATGCTGCCAAAGTAGGGACGCAGACGATATCTAACAGTCAGCTTCATACCGAGCTGCGTGAGGTCTCCTCAAACGCAGCCTTTGATGCTTTGCTTTCTAAGAACAAGTCGCCGGTTTTTGGACCAGGTAAGAAGAGTTACAGCACATTATTTGTCGATAATATTTTGAATCGGCGGATAACCATCTACCGGATCCTACAGGTGGAACGTCGACTCAATATCACGCCAACGCCGCTTGAGTCGCAACTCGCAAAGGCGCTAACCGTCCAGTCGGTCGGGTCGCAGACCACGTTCAATGCGTTTTCGAAGGCCTATCAGAATCAGCTAGTGAGCGATACTCGGGCGATTGTGGCGATGGAGGCCCATCTCGCAAAGGTGAATCTTACCACCTCGGGAGTACAGTCATATTACAGTAGCCATCACGCAAGTTTCGTTGATGTCTGTTCATCGCAGATACTTGAGACGTCTGCTCTTGAGGCTGACGCTGTGCTAGCGAAGATCAAGGCAGGGCTTTCATTTGCCGCAGCCGCCAGCAAGTACTCGCAGGACAAGGCTTCGCAGAGCACTGGTGGAGCAGTGGGGTGTGGGACGATCTCGCAATATCAGCAGGTTCTTGGAGCGAGCTATACGCACGCAGTTGAGACGTTGTCGGTGAATAAGCCATCGCTGCCGGTACAGATCTCACAAGGTTGGTCGATTATTGAGGTTACTTCTCGTACCCTGATTCCGTTCCGGAACGCTGAACTCAGTGCGGCCAACGATGAGTTGGCTAACGGATCGGCCCTGCTTAACTCCTTCCTAGCCCGCCAGTCCAAGGCGGAACCGCTCAAGGTCAACCCTCAGTACGGGCAGGTCAAGGATGTCGGAGGCGTTGTCCAGGTGGCACCGAGTAAGGGGCCTAGCTCTAAGGCCCTGAGTCAGTATTTCACGCCAGGACTTGCCAAGTAGCTGCGTTCGCAACGACGGGTATCTCAAGCTAACTACCCTGGGACATCGCTCGTTTGGAATCCGTGGCCGCCAACTATCGTTGCGCAGCTATCGACTCATAGATCCGCTGCGGGCTAAGCGGCAGGTTGATGTGTCGAATGCCGAGATGGCTAAGACCATCGATGACTGCGTTCCAGACCGCAGGAGTTGAGCCTATGGTGCCCGACTCCCCGATCCCCTTAGCACCAAGCGGGTTCATGAAGGTCGGAGTCTCCTGGTGGATGATTCTAAATGAGGGGAGCTCCGAGGCTGAAATGACCGTGTAGTCGGCGAAGTTAGGCGTGAGCGGAGAGCCGTCGGCGCTGTAGCGGAACTCCTCGAGAAGGGCTTGAGCGACCCCTTGTGAGATACCTCCATGAACTTGGCCCTCGGCGAGCAAGGGATTGAGAAGCCGCCCGGCATCGTCGACTGCAGTGAAGCTGATTAACCGAACCCGGCCGGTCTCGACATCGACCTCGACAGCTGCTAGGTGTGCCCCAAAAGGATAGGTTGCATCGTTTGGGTCGAAGTCAAGGGTAACGTCTAGGGGTTGTGCCTCCTCTCTGGCACGCTTGGCGAGGGTAGGCCAGTCGATCGCGAGTGATGGGCTACCCTTCACGAAGGCACCGCTAGTGGCTAGCTGAACATCAGCCTCACTCGCCTCAAGCATGGCGGCTGCCATCCGCTTGGCCCGGATACTGACCTCATGTGCGGCGCCAGAGATAGCAGCTCCTCCGGTTTGTAGTGATCGAGAGCCGAAGGTGCCAACTCCTCTGGGCACTAGGTCGGTGTCGCCAGTGATGACCCGAATCTGGTCGAGGTCGACCCCTAGCTCGTCGGCGATGAGCATCGACCAAGCCGTCGCGTGTCCCTGCCCATGTGGGGAGGTGCCGGAGTAGGCGACGATGCTACCGTCGTCGGTCACCTCGACGCGACCGTACTCGCTAGAGCCTCCTCCGTTGGTTACCTCTACGTAGACGGCGATGCCAATCCCTAATTGGAGAGGTGCTTGTTCGACGCGACGACGTTGTTGCTCGTCACGAAGCCGTTCGTAACCGGCGTGTTCGCAGACGGAGTCGAGGGCTTTGGCGTAGTCGCCAACATCGTAGTTAGCACCGGTTGGGGTCGTGAGCGGGAAGGCCTCCTTTGGGATTAGGTTCCGGCGTCGGAGTTCGACAGGATCGATCGCTAGTTCGGCTGCCAACCGGTCCATCATGCGTTCGATAGCCGCGGCGGCCTCCGGTCGACCTGCGCCACGGTAGGCGGATATGGGCGTGGTATTGGTGGCTACGGACACGTACGAGGTCTCAACGTTGGGGATGACGTAGGTCCCGGGTGCCATCAGACAGGTGAGGGTCGGTAGGAGTGCACCAAAGGCGGGATAGGCACCGCTATCTTGAACGATACGAATTCGGTAGCCAACGAGTTTTCCGTCTTTTGTTGCACCAAGCTCGAGGTACTGAACTTGTGCTCGACCGTGAACAAGACCAAGCATGGAACGACTTCGGTCCTCATGCCATTTGATCGCCCTCTTTAGCTTCAGTGCCGCGGCTGCGATGGCGACGTCCTCTGGGTAGACCGTTACTTTGGCTCCAAAGCCTCCACCGACATCTTGAGCTCTTACGACGATGCTTGCCTCATCGATGTCAAGGCATCTGACTAGCGTGTGCTTTAAGCCATGGGCTGATTGAGTTGATGAATAGACGATAAGACGGCCCTCTTGTGTCGGCACTGCGGCCATCGCTCGGGTCTCGAGCGAGCAGGGTGCGAGTCGCTGATTGATCAAGCGCTCGCTCACGATTACGTCGGCAGCTTCAAAGAGTGTTGGATTCCGCGCTTCGCTGCTTTCTGAGAAGATATTGCTGTTGCCTGGAAAGAGGGGTACCGTATCCTTGAGCGCCTCCTCAGGATCGACCACGACCTCGAGAGGGTCAAAGTCGGCATAGACCAACTCAGCGCCGTCGTAGGCTGCCTGGGGGGTTTCGGCGAGAACGAGAGCGTAAGGCTCTCCGACGTAGCGCACTCGGTCGCGTGCAAGTATCGGTCGAGCACACTCCGGTCGACCCTTCACGGCCGCTGGGAGCGGATTAGCCTGGAGATCTGCGGCCCTCCATACATGGGTTACTCCGGGCACGGCAAGAGCTTCGTCAGTAGTGACGTGGGTGAAGTTTGCGTGAGCGAAGGGTGATGTGACAAAACAGGCATAGAGTGGGTGGTCTAGCTCGAGATTGGCGACGTAGTTGCCATCTCCATGTAGAAGACTGGCATCCTCTTTTCTAATGACACGGCTACCGAGAATACTCATGTTGGGTTCGTCCTTTCTATCTTTTTGGGGCTTGTTTGGGATCGGCGAGTTCGCAGGGTCGTCCGACTTGTCGAGGATGTGGTGTGCTAGCCGTTATCAGCACGAATGCCGTAGAGGCGACCCTCTGGCGCCAGCGGCGAATGGGTGTGATCGAAGAGAGCCAGCGCGGCTCGCCGCTCAAGATTGGTGCGTCCGTGGGTGATAGAGGGGTGAACTAGGGAGAATCTGATACGGAGTCGAACCCGTGGGATACATTCCAAAGTCGTTGCGCGCTATGGTTTCGATCCATTGTGGAGAGTTGAGCTGTACAACCTTGCGTTCGAGCTTGCTATTTTCGGACTTTAATGCTTGTAAAGTCGCCGCGTCGTGTTGTTTGGTCGCAACCGCGCCGAGGAGTTGCCCGGCAGGAAGTATGGTTGTGACGTAAACCGCAGCACCTGCGAACACTGCTGCGATGATGATGACTCGTCGCCGAACCTTCACTTGCCTCTCTTGACCCAATCGATGAACCTCGCCCCCTCGCCTAGCATAGCTTCAATTCGGAGCAGCTGGTTGTATTTTGCAACTCTATCTGAGCGCGCCGGCGCTCCTGTCTTTATCTGCCCAGCACCGGTCGCGACGGCGAGGTCGGCTATAAAGGTATCTTCGGTCTCACCAGAACGATGCGAGATGACGGTGGAGTAGCCGTGGGAGCGTGCGAGCTCCATGGTCTCCAGCGTCTCGGTCAGAGTCCCTATCTGGTTTAGCTTGATCAAAATGGAATCGGCAACCGACTCCTTGAAGCCGCGCTCTAGCCTGCGTGGATTCGTGACGAAGATGTCGTCGCCAACAATTTGAATTCTGCCGCGTAGTCGTTGGGTAAAGATCTTCCATCCCTCCCAATCCTCCTCTGCCATCGGATCTTCGATCGAGACGATGGGAAATGCATCGACGAGCTGCGCATAGTAGTCGACCATCTCGTCTGGGGTTAGTGACTTGTCCTCACCCTTTAAGACGTAGTGCCCTTCGCGGAAGAACTCTGTGCTCGCGGGATCCAACGCTAGCGAGACATCGACCCCTGGCCTTAGACCAGCCTTTTCGATCGCCTTGACCAAGAGCTCGAGCGCCTCTTGATGGGAGTGCAGGTTGGGTGCAAAGCCGCCCTCATCGCCGACTGCAGTCGAGAGTGATTGTGCGGCGAGTTCGGCCTTCAAGGCTGCATAGGTCTGGACTCCCCACTGCAGTGCTTCTCTAAACGTTACCGCTCCGTGAGGAACGAGCATGAACTCCTGCATGTCGAGGTTGTTAGAGGCGTGCACTCCTCCGTTGATCACGTTCATCATCGGCACCGGGAGGAGGGTTGCATTCACCCCACCCAGATAAGAGGTGAGCGGTAGGCGGGAGGCGTTGGCCGCAGCGCGAGCAGCTGCAAGCGAGACCGCGAGCATCGCGTTGGCGCCCAGCCGCGACTTATCTTGGGTGTCGTCAAGAGAGATCATCGCTCTATCCAAGAGTCGTTGCTGACGGGCATCATAACCGATCACGGCTGCGGCGATTGGGCCATTGACGTTAGCTATAGCCTTGTTGACGCCTTTACC
>DAHXNM010000005.1 GCA_027365375.1 Ferrimicrobium sp.
GATAGTTGGTTCTTGTTCAGTACAATGTTTCGGAAGTTACTGAGTTCATGTGCGGGGATCGTGACGACTTAGAACGATTCTAAAGCTAGAAGTACGTAGAACTTCTGTTTTTTCGACGAGTCCCTATACTGGATGCATGGAGTCGGCTGTGGTAAACCCTGAACAGTTAATTGATCGCCTGCGCAGTCGGGGTTGGCGACTCAGTGCCCAGCGTCGCGTGGTGGCAGAGGCGCTCCAAGGCGACCATGTCCATATGAGTGCTGAAGAGATCTACAGTCTTGCGCGCGAGCGACTCGAGGAGATCAGTCAGGCTACCGTTTACAACACCCTACGTGAACTTGTCAGCATGGGCGAGGTCCGCGTACTCTTGGCTGACGATGGGGTAAAACGCTATGACCCAAATGTTGCGGTGGCGCATCATCATCTGTTGTGTGTCCATTGCCAAACCTTTAAGGACGTGCACCCAAGCGGTGATGATGGTGTTGAACTCCCTGACGCTGAACGTTTCGGCTTCATACTTACTGGAATGGATATCGTCTTCAAAGGCATTTGTCCAGAGTGTCAGCTCGTGCTCGGAGTCCAGGATCACCAGTGACGGGAGATTAGTTCGTCCCAGCCAGTCTCCGTTGTGTAAACTGTAGTCGAGCTGTGCGGGTCTGCTAGAGGGGGAAGCTGACGCCAGAGAGGGTGGCGGAGATCTCCCAGAGTTCCCTTGCAACTTCCTCATCGAGCGCGGCTTTTGGTACGTGAGCAGGGGCTGCTTTCCTGCCCCAGAGTTCTTTCAACCCATCGGGTCCGAGATAGGTCCCATTGTCAAGAGTCAAGTCAGTCGCCGCTCGAATGAGAGGGATGGCGCCTCGTTCGGCGGACTGTGCAAAGAGGAGGTTGGCGCCGATCATAGCGACCTCGCCCACTCGACCAAGATTCGCTCTGCCAGTCCGCCGTTGAAGGCCGGTGTTAGCAAAACCCGGATGAGCGATCACGCTGGTGAGTGAGAGACCCTTGGTCTCTGCCCTGCGTGCAAGCTCCTTGCCAAAGAGCAGGTTGGCGAGCTTGGACTGGGCATAGGCACGAGAGCGTCCATAATGGGTTAGTCCTTGCAGGTCGTCAAGCTGAACGCTCCCATGATTTGCCACCAAACTCGCGACGGAGACGACCCTTGGGGCCTCGCTTGCCAGCAGCCGCTCGAACAGTTGGGCGGTCAGGGCGTAGTGGGCAAGGTAGTTGATTCCAAACTGCTGCTCAAATCCATCCACCGTCATCGCCCTAGGCAGCATCATGACTCCTGCGTTGTTGACGAGGACGTCAAGGACGTGGTGACGTTCGGCGAGCTCCTGTGCCGCCTCTTGAACTGACGCAAGGTTCGCTAGGTCCATCGCGAGTAGTTCGAGATTCGCCGCTGGCACTCGTTGGTGAATCCAATCGATAGCTGCTTGTCCGCGTTGAGCACTTCGGCAACCCAGGATCACCACGGAGCCGCGCTGGGCAAGTCCGAGGCTACACCACCGACCTAAGCCACCGTTGGCACCAGTGACAAGTGCTACTTTGGGAGACGTGGCACTGTTGGGAGGGAGATCCGACACTGTTGGGCAGTCTACTGCCTTCGAGCATCCCACGCAGGTGCGATCATTCGGGCAATCGCGGTATTGACGCCAGTAACTCCCGGGTGTAGGGGTGCTGTGGGTGGGTGAAGAGCATCTCGGTGGTATTCTCTTCGACCAGTTTTCCTCGATAGAGGACGACTACTCGTGAACAGATATGGCGAATGACCGCTAGGTCATGGGAGATGAATACCAGGGTCAAACCGAGCTCATCAACGAGGTTGGCGATGAGATTCAGAACCTGAGCTCGAACGGAGACGTCGAGGCCCGAGACAGCTTCGTCGGCGACCAGCACTGATGGTCGTGGGGCAAGAGCCCGCGCGATGGCGACCCGCTGGCGCTGTCCTCCGGAGAGCTGATGCGGATAGAGCGTCTCGGTATTGGGAGTGAGGCCAACAGCCCGCAGGAGTTCTTGCACTCGCAGTTGCGGATCTTCGGCCACACGGAGAGCCCGTAGCGGTTCTGCGATCGATGCACCGATTGAGAGGCGCGGATCCAAGGAACCAAAAGGGTCTTGAAAGACGATCTGCACTTGTTGGCGGAAGTTGAGCAGCGGCTCACCCTTTGCGGGCAGTGGTTGACCCATGAAGAGGAGTTCACCGGAACTTGGCGTATCGAGGGCTACTAGGAGCCGCGCGAGTGTCGTTTTGCCTGACCCGGATTCACCAACGATTCCCACGCGTTCCCCCGTATGGATGGTGAGGTTGAGGCTATCGAGAGCGATAACGTTGCGGCGGCTTCCGCCGTAGATCCGGCTGACCTGATGAAGCGTAAAGAGTGTTGATGGGGTGGCGGGTGTGCTTGTCACTTAGCTTTTTGTCCCATAGGGATGCCAGCACCGTACCTGGTGGTGGGTGCCATCAGACGATGGCGCAGAGCGACAGCGTTCCGATTCGCGTTCGCATCGGCCACGAAAGGTGCAACCCTGAGGGAATCGACCAGCCTCCGCAACGACTCCGGGAATCGTCGGAAGCTGCCCGAATAGTTCTTGATCAAGGTCCTCAATCCCCCGCGAGGTAGCCAAGAGGGCGCGGGTGTAGGGGTGCTGTGGTGCATGCAGCAACGCATCGGTAGGGCCCGATTCTACGATTACGCCACCGTACATGACCTGGATGCGCTCGCAGACACTAGCGACAACGGCAAGATCATGACTGATCAGCATTAAGGCACACCCATGTTCTGCGGTCAACTCTCCTAGGAGTTTAAGAACCTGTGCCTGGACGGTTACGTCGAGCGCCGTCGTTGGCTCGTCTGCCAAGATGAGATCAGGGTTACACGCGATCGCAGTGGCGATCATCACCCGCTGGCGCTGTCCTCCGGAGAGCTGATGCGGAAAGGCACGGGCTTGCTGTGCTGGTGCGTCGAAACCGACCCGTTCAAGGAGTGTGATGGCCTGGGCAACACTCGCCTTGTGAGAGAGACCCTGATGGATCCGGAGCACCTCACCAACCTGCTTTCCGACTCGCATCAATGGATTCAAGCTGGTCATCGGTTCTTGGAAGATCATGGCGATCCGATCACCGCGCAAGCGAGAGTAGCGTCGTTCGTTAAGGGCGGTGAGTTCCTGATCCGCTAGTCGAACTGAACCCGAGAGACGACCTCGCGGGGGTAAGAGACCCATGATGGTCAATGCCGTTAAGGACTTTCCTGATCCAGACTCCCCGATGAGACCGAGGCGCTCAGCGGGGGCCATCTGGAAGCTGATGCCTCGAAGCAGTTCTGTGTCGTCGATCGAGAGCCGAAGATCGGTGACCTCGAGCAGACTCATGATCGTCCCTTGAGGGTCGGGTCGAGAAGATCGCGCAACCCATCGCCAAGCGCATTGAGGCCGAACACGGTCACGGCGATTGCGAGACCGGGCCAGAGGGCCAGGAGCGGATCTTGGTAGAGGTAGTTCTGCGCGCTTTCGAGCATGCCACCCCAGGTCGGGGCGGGTGGTGGTGTGCCAAGGCCCAGGTACGAGAGTGCGGCGACCGCCAAAATGGTCACCGAAAGGAGGAGTGCGATCTGCGCTACCAGGATCGGCATGATGTTCGGCAGGACATGTCGCCGGGCGATCTGGAAGTTTGAGCGCCCATAGGCCCGCGCAGCCAGCACGTAGTCGGTTGAGAGAATTCCCAATGCAGTCGATCGAGTGACCCTCGCAAAGACGGGAATCGAGGCGATCCCGATGGCGAGGGTGGCTGTGAGGGTTGACGCACCGAGCGCGGCCACCAACGTGATGGCAGCGAGGAGGGCAGGAAAGGAGTAGAGTAGGTCGGCCCCTCGCATAATGATCTCACCGGTCACTCCACGCCGAAAGGCAGCGACGAGGCCGGCTGGCACGCCGACCACCAGAGCAATGGCCACCGCACCCAGACTCGACAGCAGGGTGATCTGTGTCCCCGTCATCAGCCGCGAGAGTACGTCGCG
>DAHXNM010000015.1 GCA_027365375.1 Ferrimicrobium sp.
CAAACGTCGACTCCAGCCGCAGGCGCACACCTGGGTTCGTAGTCGAACGACATTTCACCTGCGTGATCTAACGGAACGGTTCTAGACTGCTGGCGTGGATTCGCAACGAACGGCAGAACTCTATGGTGTTGGTCTAGGACCCGGTGACCCTGGGCTTGTTACCCTCGCGGCTATGAGCGTTTTGGAGGCTGCCGAAATTATCATTGCCCCGTCGAGCCAGCCTGAGGGCGTGGGTCGAGCTGAGCACATTGTCCATAGCCTGCTACCTGATCGAGAGGTGATCCGGATCCCGATGCAGATGGCGAGTGGTCCTGACGGTATTGACCTCCGGCTCCAGGCAGTGCGAGAGGCGATACGTGAACTTCGCCCAAGACTCACGAGTGCCGCGACGAGCGCCTTTGTCACACTTGGGGATCCACTCGTCTACTCAACGTTTTCACTTTTTGTGGATGCTCTCGTGTGTGAAGAGCTTCCTATGACGGTACGAGTGATCCCGGGAATCCCTGCATTTTTAGCGCTGGCGAGCCTGGTGACAACTAACCTGCTCGACAACGACGAACGCCTCCACCTCGTGCCCGCTACCGGCGGCCCTGACCACCTGGAACGCCTGCTCGAAGACAGAGAGTCGGTGCTGGTGATCTACAAGCTTTCATCGAACTTTGCGAGGTTTAGAGCGATGATAGCGCAAGCTGGCAGACAGGAGGGAGCTATGGTCGGCCTGGAGTTAGGTACCGACCGGGTGCAGGTGCTCTCTCTCTCTGATGCCCCCGACAAGGTTCCGTATTTTGCGACCATCATCGTGCCAGTCCAAAGGAGGTCAGCGTGAGTACGACCCTGGTGTTGGGTGGAACACGTTCTGGAAAGTCGGCCTTCGCAGAGTCGCTCCTTGACAACCAGCCAGCGGTGCACTACATCGCCACACTGGAGTCCTCATCTGACCCTGAATTTATACGCAGAGTCACTCGCCATCAGGAGCGTCGCGGCCCCCGTTACTCAGTGCTCGAACTCGAGGAACCGCGTGATCTCGTGCGTCTGTTGGCCTTTGATGATCACCCGGTGCTGTTGGATTCAGTCGGGACCTGGTTGGCGCGGCTTGACGTCTGTGACGAGGAGAGCTTGAACACGCTGATCGGGCAACTGATCGCGACATTACGCGTGCGGCGCAACCCTTTGGTGATCGTCTCTGAGGAGGTGGGGTTGGCTATTCATCCAATGACGGCGGTCGGTCGCTGTTTTGTAGATGCCCTCGGATCGATAAACCAGGCGTTGGCACTGGAATCAACTCACGTCTTTCTCGTGGTGGCCGGCATCCCGCTTCCATTGCACGGGTTTCGCGAGCGCTACTAGTGGGCTTTTGTTGGAGTGGTATTGGTAAGGAAATGAACTGATGAGCCGAGTGCTCGATGGTGCGCGAGGCGCCGTCGCCTTTATGACCCTTATCCCGTTTGGGGGGACTCTCAATGCAGTTAGTCTTGTCGTGATCCCACTGACCGGGGTGATCGTAGGGGGTGCGGCCCTAGTGGGATTCTGGATTGGAGACCGATCAGGTTCCACTCTCGTTGGGGCTGTCGTCGCGCTTATCGTGGATGCGGCGATGACGCGAGGACTCCATTACGATGCGGTCGCAGATACTGCAGATGGGTTAGCAGGCTTTGTTGAGCGCGACCGTCGTCTTTTAATCATGGATGAGCCGACGGTTGGGGCCTTCGCAGTCTTGGCCGTGATCGTCGTCGTGTTGGTTCGAATTGCGGCCTGGTCTGTGGTTGGGTTCCCAGCCTTTCTGATCGGGGTTTTCGTGCTCAGTAGGTGCATGATGGCGCTCACTATGATGTGGTTTCCACTTGCGAAGGAGAGTTCGCTCGCCCGCGTGTTCGCGTCTCAACGCCGAC
>DAHXNM010000024.1 GCA_027365375.1 Ferrimicrobium sp.
AGGAGTAGAACTCCGATCTTTTGAGTGTACAAAAATCAATCGAAGGAGCCAATTCTCTACCCATCAGATATACACTTCAAACAGTCCATCTCGCACCCTCTAGGGGGTGGCAAACTTCAGCGAGAATGGGTGGCAGATTTCGCAGGAATACGCAGGACAGCAATATTCACGGGTTCGGATGCGCAGGTGCAAATATTTCACCACATGCTCACCGGGAAATCGAAGCAACGACTGCCAAAATGTGGCAAGGCATCAGCCGACAGTCGGTTTATCTACACCTACAACCCGCAGAGAATCGGTAGCGATCGCCGGGGAGCTGAGCACCAGTGTGTCCACGCTACCCGCCGCGTCATGGATGAGTCGTCTGTTCGTGTTGACGATGCCTGGCAGGCTCTAGTTGGAAGGTGCAGTGTTCTACATCGAAATGACCAGCTAGGCAGACGCCAAGGTCATCCAAAACTTTCGCCGCCCCGCCACCATCAAAGACGCTATCTTCGATAACTACGTGAGCTGACAGCACTGGATTACCGCTAGTGATCGTCCAAACGTGGAGATCGTGCACCGCCAACACTCCTGAGGTCGAACGAATATGATCCCGAACTTCTGCAATATCAATGTCCTTGGGCGTCGCCTCAAGAAGTACGTCCACCGTATCTCGCAATAGGTTCAGAGTCCTCGGCAAAATCAGGACTCCAATCAACAGCGAAGCGAGGGCGTCAGCTCGCTGGAAACCAGTCGCAGCGATTAGGACGGCAGCGATTAGAACGGCGATCGCACCTAGCAGATCGGAGAGCACCTCCAAGAAAGCCCCGCGTACGTTCAGACTATCGCGATGAGCTGGCCGAAGAATCGCCAAACTAAGGCCATTTCCAATAAGTGCGATAACCCCGAACAGTGCCATGATCCCTGCTGATGCCGTAGTTGGGTGAGACAACTGGAGGATCGACTCGACGATAATGAAAACCCCTACCCCTAGCAAGAGAACCGCATTGACTACAGCTGCAAATATCTCCGCTCGCTGATACCCAAAGCTACGAGCATCACTCGATGGACGGCGAGCAAACCATATCCCGAGCAGCGACAGGCCGATGCCGGCTACATCGGTCGCGAGGTGGCCAGCATCGGCAAAGAGCGCGAGCGAGTGGCCAAGCAGTCCACCAACGATCTCGGCGACCATGATGACAACCGTGATGCAGAGCACCAGGGTGAGTCTGCCGTGATGGCGATCCCCAGCAGTTATAAAAACATCGTGATGATCATGTGCCAATAACTCACACTCCCTTCAATAGTGAGCCGATGAAGACTGGCGATTAAACCAACGCGCTCCACGCCAAGCCATCATTCAGCGGGCCTGACCTTGATGGCAAACTACTCGCCGCATCGACAATCCTGTCCACACTAAAACCGCAAACCGCCTCTACCTCATCAGTCTACCGAAGCAGGCAGATCATCTGAGCTAGAGTTCTCGTGGACGCCGGCTAGTCGTGGCTGGAATCGTCAGCATCTGGCCCATCTATGTCTCGTGAAACCACCATTATCCACACAAGGGGTGTTAGGAAATCCGGGATCAACCTACCTTGACCAACAATCAGGAGGATGGTCAGCTCCACCGTCGGCACCGACCAGGTCTGCCTAACTGTATGGAAACTGTTGTCAAGCCCATCTATGACCGCGTGAACCAGGCGGTACAATCGTCATTATCGTTAGCTCGATTCAAGCGACAACAGCGACATCAATGTAGCCCGGACGACTCCGCGAGCAGCCCGAGTTACATCCCGCCGAAGATCAAGCCTTCGGCCACTCTAGGCCATCGTTGCGTGTTAAGGGAGTAGTGCCAGATACCTGGGCAGCAGAGGTCATCAATTCAGATGCCTCCGCCAACCTACCAAGACGACTGTCGAATCTAGCTACGGCATCCCGTCTGAGGGCGGTGACCTCCCTCAGTGATCAACTGGTGGCGAACTCCAACAATAATCTCGTGACAATAGAGCTGGCGACATCAGCCACTCTACCGGCAACACGTGGATAGCCATCCTTAGGCTCTAAATGCACAGGCACAAGACAACAGGAATTCTCGCAATCGGAAACGAAATGGAGACCGGTTCACTCTCCTATCGCGACTACCACGCCATGGCATTAACGACCACAAGGAAAGTGCAATGTCACAACAGACCTAGCCAGAGAGGAAGCGTTGCCCACCAAGCAAGGCGATGATTGCAAGCAGCTCAGACCTCTATGGGAGTAGCTCAGTCACCTCTGATCGCTCGCCAAGCAATTCGTCCCTAGTCGTATCGATTGCCGATTGCGCAGCTTGAGTGTGAACGATTCCAGTAACAACCTCCCACGAGCTCCCGGTCGACCGAATCGGGAAACCGAACTGTAAACCCTCGGGCACACCATACTCACCCCGAGATACCACGCCGACTGAGGTCCAGTCACCGGCCGGGGTTGGTATCGCAATCGAGCGGACCGTGTCAATAACAGCATTCGCGGCGGACGCGGCGGATGAGGCGCCACGAGCCTCGATAATCGCTGCTCCTCGCTTCTGAACCGTAGTGATGAACTCACCGTTGAGCCAGTCATGATCGTCGATCACCTTTGGAACCTCAACACCGTCGATCTCAGCATGGTAGAAGTCTGGGAACTGGGTTGCGGAGTGATTCCCCCAGATCGCCATCTTGGCAACCGAAGTCACCAACTTATTCGCCTTACGTGCCAACTGCGTCATGGCACGATTTTGGTCAAGACGCATCATCGAGAACCAACGATCCGCAGGCACATCTTTGCCGTTCTCCCTAGCGATTAGGCAGTTGGTGTTACAGGGATTACCTACCACCAAGACGCGCACATCGTTGGCGGCAGCAGCCGCGATAGCCTCGCCCTGAGGCTTAAAGATTCCACCGTTGATGCCCAGTAGGTCGCGACGCTCCATTCCCTGCTTACGCGGTACTGACCCTATCAGAAGCGCCCAATTGACGCCATCGAAACCAACCTTGAGGTCACTGGTCGTAACCACATTGACCAAATTCGGGAAGGCACAGTCGTCCAGTTCCATCACGACACCCTCAAGCGCCCGCATAGCCGGATCTATCTCGATCAGCCGTAGTTCGACGGGCACATCCGCACCAAAAACATCACCTGCAGCTATACGAAACAATAACGAATAGCTAATCTGTCCTGCAGCGCCAGTAACCGCCACCTTGACCGGAGTCGTCATCTATCTATTTCCTTTCTCGTCGAACTTAAATCTCTTCTCACCACCGACAGCTTTTCGCCCCACCGTCGTTACTCCGTTCTGAACAGGCAGCCGTTTTGATAGCCAACCCGGCCAAGCAGCTAGATTCGCTCCGCGATCGCATGTCCAAACTCAGAACAGGAGACCTCGGTCGCTCCCTCCATCAGGCGGGCGAAGTCATAGGTAACTATTTTGGCCGAGATGGTCTCCTCGAGCGCTCGGGTAATATCATCCGCTACATCTTGGAGCCCAAGATACTCGAACATCATCACCCCGGAGAGAATTACCGACCCCGGATTCACCTTATCCTGTCCCGCATACTTGGGCGCGGTACCATGGGTCGCCTCAAAGACACCATGTCCAGTGACGTAGTTGATATTGCCACCTGGCGCGATTCCGATCCCACCAACTTGAGCCGCAAGTGCGTCGGAGAGGTAATCACCATATAATATTCTCTGCTTGGCGAGTAAGAAGCATCAAGTGGGGTTATTAGAGGACAGATCAACTTGAATTTATCCATTGTTGATCATGCATTCATCCCTTATCTTGATTTTTATCCTTTCTGAACTAAAAGACTATTTTATTC
>DAHXNM010000045.1 GCA_027365375.1 Ferrimicrobium sp.
CAGCTTACTTGGGTTGTTCATTGCACTAGTCGTTGGAAATTATGGCCCTCCTACTGTCTTCTTAATGCGTATGAAGATTCACAAATCGGACCCAGCTTCACACCCCAAGTCGAGATGAGGTGATGGTCGTGATCCTGCGGAGGCTGAACAATTGTGCAGTCCAACAACGACCCCGGCGATTCGTTGGGCCGTCCACATGCAATCGAGGCCGCTCGTCCCTACCCTTACAGACGGGGTTTGTGCACCCGTTTGGTCGACTCAACCGCTAACAGGAGTCGCCGCCACTGCGGTTCCGTAGGCACAGATCTCAGTCCAATCGCCGCCCATTTCAGAGGTGTCGAATCGGAAGGCAATCACCGCATTGGCTCCCAGCTCCTCAGCCTTCGCTTGCATACGTTCAATGACCTGCTGGCGAGAGTCCTCCAGATTTTTGGTCATCCCCTTAAGCTCGCCACCAAACATCGATTTGAAACTGGACCCAGCCTGCGAGAACGCGTTCCTCGACCGAACCGTTAGACCAAACACTGGTCCTAGAACACGGTCGACACGGTATCCAGCCAGCTCATGTGAGGTTGAGACTATCACGACAACTCCTTATCTTGAAGAGATAGCAAACTATAACACATGAGGAAAGAGTACGCATTCGAAATCTAAAAATCTATGCCAGCCTGCTATGCACCTGTCTTCTGACGAATCGCCTCAATCAACCTGGGGAGCAGTTTCTGGGCATCTCCAACAACTCCTAGGTCAGCGATCTGCAAAATAGGCGCATCCTTATCCTTGTTGATTGCGATGATGTTCTTTGCACCTTTCATGCCAACCATATGCTGGGTAGCCCCGGAGATACCAACGGCTAGATAGAGATTGGGCTTTACCGTCTTGCCGGTCTGCCCAACCTGATAGGCATAGGGCACCCAACCCGCATCGACGATCGCTCGCGAGGCACCTGTCGCACCGTGCAACAGGTTCGCTAGCTCCTCAATGTAGCGGTAGTTATCGGCATTGCCAAGCCCTCGACCCCCGGAGACCACCACCTCGGCCTCGTCGAGTTTTGGACCCTGACGCTCCTCGACATGGCTGGACACGATGACTGCACGATTTGCCTGAGAGTTCGCACTCACACTCTGTTCCGTCACCGAAGGCTGGGTCGCCGAAGGGGCCGCCTCAGCAGCAACACTCTTTGGACGGATAGCAATCAGCTGAATCGGTGCCGTAATCTTTGACGACACAACCTTCTCGCCACCAAATACCAGATTCTCGACGACTAGACCGCCATCATCCTCACGTACGTTTACCGCATTCGTCAGCACAGGTGCATCAAGCAGCACCGAGAGTCGTGCAAGCACATCGCGCCCAGTGTATGACTGAGCGACAAAGACAGCGTTGGCGCCTACTCTATCCACGACCTCACGCATGGCATCGGCGACTGGAACGCCAGGTAGATGGGAGGAGGTGTCGCCTAGCGACACGACCGAGGTTACCCCATAGACAGCAAGCGTCTCGGCAGCCGCCTGTGCGTCGACGTCAAACACCACAGCGGTAACCTGTTCAGAGATGCCCCGCGCCAAGGTTGCGAGTTCAAGGGCAACGGGAGCTATGCCCGTCCCTTGGGGCTCGGCTAAAATTACGCAATTGGTTATCATTTGACCTCTCCTTAGAGCACTTTGATCTGGGCAAGATAGTTCATAATCTCGGCTTCGGCCGACCCGTCGTCTTCAACGATTTGGCCAGCAGTACGAGCCTCTGCATCGTTAACAGCCAGCACCTTCTCATCAATAGCTACCGACAGTCCAAGATCGCCGAGTGAGAGCTGTTCTACCGGTTTGGACTTCGCACTCATAATTCCCTTGAAGGAGGGATAACGTGGCTCCACCACCCCAGCAGTAACACTAACGACGCCAGGAAGATCGGCCTCAACGACATCGTAACCGTCCTCAGTCTGTCGTTGGATCGACAGCGTCGAGCCACGCAGCTCGATCTGCTTGGCGAAGGTAAGCGCCGGCCAACCAAGCAGTGCGGCTACCTGCGCTGGCACGGTTCCGGTATAACCATCGGTCGATTCGGTTGCAGCAATGACGAGATCGGCATCGATGCGTTTCACAACCGAAGCGAGTACTTTGGCGGTGGTCAAAGCGTCAGCACCCGCCAACTGAGGGTCACTCACCACGACGGCGCTCGTTGCCCCCATGGCCAGCCCAGTTCGAACCCCTTGAACCTCCTGATTTGGAGCCATAGAGATCAACACGACCTCGGCCCCACCAGCCACCTCAGCCAGGCGCAGAGCAATCTCGACACCATAGGCATCGGAATCGTCCAGAATCGCCTTTGCACCGCGGTTCAGACACATCGACGTCGGATCGATCGTCTGCGCCTCCGATGGATCTGAAATTTGCTTGACGCACACCGCAACTTTCATGCGTGTACCTACCCTTCTTGACTACATCTCACTCAATAGCCTATCGCCCGTTCGGCGATTGGTGGAATCAGGAACGAGAGTTTGCGAGAACAGGTATCCGCAGCCGGACAAGCGCACCACCGCGTCGTGAACGACCGAAGGTAATCGCACCATCAAGTTGGGTCGTCACCAGGTCTCGCACGATCGCGAGTCCGAGTGACTTCGCGCTCGCGGCTACCAGATCGTCTGGGAAGCCAACGCCGTCGTCACTGATCTCAACCCATAGATCCGCTGGCCGTCGCTCCAAGACGACGCGAACGTTGAGTGAGGTCCGTTCAACTCCGTAACCGTGCTCCAATGCGTTCTGTATCAGCTCTGCCAACACGATAGCGAGCGGAGTGACACGTTGGGCGTCAACTCGTTCTGCTGAACCCTCCAAGACAACGTCGAGTTCTCTACCTGGCAATTTTGACTCTCTCGCCAGGCGTATGAGTGCCGTGATCACCTCATCAATCTCCACCTCCTCGGAGATATCTCTTGATAGGAACTCATGGACAACTGCGATCGACCGAATACGGCGCTCGGCCTCTCCGAGAGCAAGCTTGGCCTCAGTGTTGGACAGACGTCGCGCCTGCAGGCTCAGCAGGCTAGATATCGTCTGAAGATTGTTCTTCACCCGATGATGAACCTCACGGATAGTCGCATCTTTGGAGGCCAGCAGACGATCGCGCTGTCGAAGGTCGGTAACATCGCGCAACAAGAGTACATAACCGCTTCCAACGTCACCACGATAGAGAGGGAGACAATAGAAGGTGACGGTCACCCCTCGAGACTTCTCCACCTCTTCAAAGACCGGTGCTCCAAGAATATCTGCGCGCTGGAGAGCCTGTATACGCAAGCCAAGCTCCTCTAAGTTCATACCCACTCGGACGCTAGGACAACCCAGGCGATGCAGCGCGCTCAACGCATTAGGTGACAGAAAGTGAACCCGTTCATGGGCATCAAGAACGCAAACTCCATCACCTACTCGAGGAGCCTCCTCTACTTCACTAGGTGGATAAGGAAAACGTCCATTGATAAGCATCCCCATAAATTGATCGAACAGACTCAAGTACGTTGATTCGAGTTCGCCTGGATTACGATTCCGCTCGCTCAGCTGATCTCTAATCATCACGCCAAAGACCTCACCCTCCTGGAGCAGCGGTATAAACCAGGAATTGATATGGCGACCACTTCTAGGGTCTGATCGGACCTCGTGGACCACCTCCGCCCGATGGAAGCAGCGATAGATCGGAGAGCCCTCTGTAAGATCAAACTGCATCCCGATCAGGTCTCCAGGATGTGCGGTCTGGGAGGTAGCAGGGCGTACCTGCGACACGATGGTGTAGCGTGCGCGGCGACCCTCCTGGTTCTCGATCGGAAGAGCGATGCTGAGATCGCTAAAACCAAGATCTGCCAGGAATCCCCAGAACCTCAGGAGCTCACCCAAGTAAGTGCGTCGCGATTCAACCAGCGAGGCCGCATCCCTTTCGAGCATGGTTACAACGCCACCTGCGAACCAACTCGTCGTTCAAACCTACGTAGTGTTGCTACTCCCTCGGAGGCGAGGAGACTCTTGATCGCAGGAGCACGATCAGCGACATCGCCCAGGCCATGGGCGTCCGAGGCTGTCGTGAGCGCCACACCATGGTCAAGGAAACGCTTCAAAAGCTCCGGAGCGGGATAGAGTTCTTGAACCGGCTTGCGCATCCCGGCCGAGGAGACCTCAGCGGCCATTCCGGCAGCAGCAGCAGCCTCAGCCATCCGATCATAGTACTCCGTGGGTACCGCTGGCCGATGGCCAGCTACCTTGACGAGGTCAGGATGAGCGAGCACATCCACCGTGTGGGTTGCGGCCAGCTCCTCGAGAGCACGTGTGTAGGCCGACCATGCAGGCTCCACACCAATCCGCTCCCACTCCGCCATCACCACCGGGTCATCAACGTGATCGAACGGCCAGGCATCGATCCAGTGCACCGACCCCAGCAGCACATCGAAGGGATACCCCTGCAACAGCGACTGCACCCGATCCATAGCCTGTGGGTAGTAATCAACCTCTAGCCCCATCACGACTGGAAGACCTGCCGCCTTCGCCTCCTGGACCACCGCGACATACTGGTCAAGATCCGCGGTAGCATTGCTCTCCCAATAGTCCTCCATCAGATCTCGCATGCCACTCTCTGGATATCTCCGAAAGTATCCAGACAGAATCGATCGCGCCTGCGAGAAGCGGTAGAAGTGTTCAGTTACCGCAATCTCAGACACTCCCCGAGTCGCCGCGTGCTCACAATAGGCGGCAAGCTCTTCGAGCAATACTGGGTGGTCTTTTGCGCCGTGCGACCAAAGATGGAGATGGTAGTCGATCATGACCCCCAGCCTAGTTCCCACCCGGTAGCCCTGGAGAACCGGATCTCCTCTCGCCACCAAGCGATTAGCTCGATTGTGACCTGGTCTAGCCGCCGGCCCGAGATGCCACCATCGTAGTCGAGGCGACGAGTGCCGACAGTGCAGTCGGTGAATCAAGTTCGAACTCGGCGATTGGGACCTCAAATAGATCGATCCCCACATCACGGAGTGCATCTAACAGTTCCCGGGCATGAGCATTCGCAAACTGTTGATAGGTGAAGGCGAGCTCCGATGTTGCCCTATGAATTGCAGCTGCCAGCTTAGGATTCTGAGCGAGACGAGCATCCAACAGAGCGGGAGCTTCATCTTCGAGCCAGATTCGAGCCTTAGCCGCCTCGGGAGTAAACAACCATCCAGGAAGCGATCGATTGACTAGGAAGGCTAATGCGTTAAGCTTACGCGTCCTTAACGCCTCGAGCAGATGATGCGCCTCGTCAACAGAGGGTCCATAGGGTGCGGCAATGGCGATAAATCCGGTTGCGGGCGCG
This sequence comes from Ferrimicrobium sp., assembly GCA_027365375.1. Classification (GTDB taxonomy): domain Bacteria; phylum Actinomycetota; class Acidimicrobiia; order Acidimicrobiales; family Acidimicrobiaceae; genus Ferrimicrobium. The sequence goes on from DAHXNM010000045.1 coordinate 5,329, forward strand.
GTGAGCAGCTCTGAAAAAGACCTGCTCTGCTCCACCAACCCAGGCGCCAGCTTGGCAAAATCTGCGAAAAAATCTGTCACATCAGTCAAAAAGGCGGATCCAAGCACCATGTCAGCCACGAGGTAGAACGGGCGAGTAGCTGCCGAGAACAGGCGAGTCCTTCGTGGCAGCGTGAGGAGTGCCAAGAGTGGTGACGAAAAGAACTCTCTGAGTCGAGCCGGAGCATCGAGGAAGTCAAGTGCGTTACGCGATGGCGGTGTATCTACGATCACAAGATCGTAGCGATCATCTGCCGTCAAAGCCGCCAGCACCTGGACCGCAGCGTAATCGTATGAACCGATAAACTTCGCCGAGAGGTTATGGTAGATCGGACTCGCCAGGATCCTCTCAGAGGTGGCCAAATCTGGGGAAAACTGATGGACAAGATCATCCCAAGCGCTCTTCATGTCAACCGAGGCGGCCCAGAGCTCTCCTTTGGGGCTAAGCTCTGGAAGCTCGACTCGTCGAGGAGAATTCGCAAGTGCAGCCACACCGAGCGTTCCGGCTAGCCGTTTGGCTGGATCAACGGTGACGACAAGGACGCTGATGGGCCTCTCGACAGCCGCTGCAACCGCCAAGGCAGCAGAGAGCGTAGTTTTACCAACACCCCCGCTGCCAACGATAAAAATTCTTTCCCTGCTCAACAGGGTGTCGAGGAGGTTGGTCACCATAGCTCGACCTCGAGGACTTCAGCGACCTCGTCGACTAGCTTTGGGGTCTCGAGGGCACCAAAATACTCCCCAACTGTAGCAACCTTGAAGGAAGACCCCAGCTGATCGACGAAGAAGGCAAGATTACGATCATGTCGATCACATATCCGTGCATACAAATCTGAGGCAGCCAGCACCTCGGCAAGACCAGCGACAGAGCCAGCTAAGTTGCGAATCTCATCAACTACGTCCGTCTCTACCCCAGTCAGGGGGCCAACAAATCGGCGATTAACAACCGCACCCTCAAGATGGACTGGGGTCTCGGTTCGGATGCGACCGGCAAGATCTAGCGCCTCCTCAATAGGGGTCTCCTCTGGAGTAGCGACCAAGAGCGCCACAGATCGCTCTGGGTCGGCAAGGATCTCTAACATCCACTCGGTCTGGTTTTTCACCAGTCCAAGCTGAATCAACTCACCGACATCCCCTGCTACTCCAAGTTGAGAGATCACATGACCACTCGCAGGTGGATCCACGACGATCAGGTCGTAGGTGTTCTGGCGCACCTCGTAGCAGAGCTTACCTACCACTAGAATTTCGCGAACTCCAGGGGCTGCCGTTGAGACGAAGTCGAAGATCTTGCCCAGTCCCGGAAACTTGGAGATAAACGGCACTTTGACGTAGATGCGTAGATACTCGGCCAAGGCGGCCTCAGTGTCCATCTCCATTACCCACAGGTTCTCGGCCACAAGCTGTGGCTTAAAAGAGGGCTTCGCAACGCCGAGCATCGACCCAACGTCGCCCTTGCCATCCACCTCGACAATTAGCACCTTCAGCCCTCGCCGTGCGGCTAGAGATCCAAGCGCGGCCGAGATCGTGCTTTTGCCTACACCACCTTTACCGGTGACGAAGATTAATCTCCTTCCAAGCAACTCCTCAATCATGCGCTAGGCGCTAAAGCCAACCTTACGCTGTTCCTTATTGGGACCAACCTCAATAAACAGGATCTTGTCGAGAGGCACGCCCACCTTTTTACCCTTTCGATCGGTCAACCACCATAGCGGTTCCTTGTCCGCCAGGGCCTTGCTGAACTCATCGATCACCTTCGCCTGATCGGTGCCCTCATCCATCTCCACTTCAATCTCGCGCATGGCGTCACCGAGCCCGATACGAATCTCCACATCTACCTCCTACCTAGCCTGGACCTTGAGATCACTTCGATATCGTCTCACTGGACCTAGACTCTCCAGCCTATCAACGAGTGCACGTAAACTTTCGCTTGCCAGGTCAGAAGGCGAATGAACCACCACTGGCGTTCCATGATCACCGCCCTCACGTAGAGCCATCGTTAGTGGTAGCTCAGCCAGGAGCTCGACGCCGAGTTCGGTGGCTAGCTGTGCACCTCCTCCAGAACCGAAGATCGGGTATCGCTCACCCTCAGGAGTTACGAAAGCCGACATATTCTCAATGACACCACGGACCGGTAGCTTCAGTTTCCTAGCCGCCAACGCAGAGCGCTGTGCGACACGAACAGCCGCTGGCTGTGGCGTGGTTACCACGAAAATCTCCGAACGCGGAAGAAATTGCTGCAGACTCAAGGCGACGTCACCGGTGCCGGGAGGCATATCCACCAGCAGGTAATCGAGTTCACCCCAGAGCACATCGACAAGGAACTGTTCAATCGTCTTGTGGAGCATCGGGCCACGCCAAATGACCGGCGTATCCTCATCAACAAAGAAACCGAGCGACATCACCTTGACCCCGAAGGCCTTTGGCGGCAGGATTAGGTCATCAATGACCCTCGGCATGCTGGCGAGACCAAGGAGCTTCGGAATCGAAAAACCGTAGACATCTGCATCCAGGATTCCTACTCGCCTCCCACGCTGTGCAAGCTCAACTGCAACGTTGGCGGTGACCGAGGATTTACCGACACCACCTTTGCCCGACGAAACCCCAATTACCCGTGTTGTGACACCGGGCAAAGAGAATACCGGGGTTCGAGAGCTTCGTGACTCGAGCATTGCTGGCGTCATGAGCCTCTCGCGTAACGCTGCCTGTCCAGTGGGGTCCAACGGCACAAGTTCCACCGATACCGGTCCGAGATCGCTGACGGCCGCCTCAGCTTGTGCCTGCAGCCGCTCACCAACTTCTGGGACACCGCCCACGTAGTAGAGCTGCGCGTTCACACGCCGAAGGCGCGAACTAACGGTACCAACGAGACCGAGCTCTTGAAAACTCGCTCCTAGCTCGTCATCGACCAGCGCGCCTAAGCGCTCAGTGACCTGCTCCTCGATATTCCTTGCCATGATTATCTCCTACCTTGTCCCCCATCACAACGCTCTAAACCTTTCTTGACTAAACTAGTGGGACAATACCGCTACCGTCTTGGTGGAGGGAAAGGCGCCCATGGAAAAGACACCTGAGTCAATGAATCTCCCGTCACGATCGTCGGCTTCGACAGTGGCCGTTGCCAACAAACTCGCGCCGCGCGAGCTCTCGTCTCGCATTCATCGATCTGGACATGATGACCCTAATTCCATGAACTCGGCAGGCTCGTTTACCGGTGCAGTTCAGGCACTTTCTCAAGCCCTAGGCGATCCCACTAGACGCGAGATCTATCTCTACGTACGAGAACATGGAGCAGTAACGGCTCAGGAGATCGGTCGACAGTTCCAACTTCACCCCAATGTCGCTCGACACCACCTTGACAGGCTTGCGGCTAGTGGCTATGTCGAGGCGAGTCTCGATCGAACCAATCCATCCCAGGTTGGTCGGCCATCGAAACACTATCGAAGCAGTGGGGTTCCACTTCTAGTTGACGGTATCGGAGAGCAGGCGACGTTGCTCGGGAGGCTCTTGGCTAGAACACTTGAGATGCTCGACCATGACACTGCTGCTCAGTTAGCCTACGAGGTAGGGCTGGATTACGGCCATGAGATCGGCCGACAGATGAACGGCCAAGAGGCGACCAAGAGCATAGCGGCCAGCCTAAAGCTAGTCGCCGACGCGCTCACACGCAGCGGCTTCTCCTCAAGCGAGGATTCTCACAATAAAGCTCTCAGCCTCAAGAACATGAGCTGCCCCTTTGGCGCACTCGTCGCCGATCATCCTGTTCTCTGCGTTACTGAAAGTGGCATAATAGAGGGATTGCTTGAGAGCCTCGCGGTGAACGGTGACCTAGCTCGAGCCGAGCCGGTTCGTGGCGGCATCCGAGGTTGCGAGGTACGCATTCACTCAGTCACAGAGACCGTCGTCAAGCTAAGACCACGAACGCTAACCCGAGAACCCAGCTAACTGCCCCAATATCTCTGCTCGCGCCAGGGGTCGCCGTAGTTGTGATATCCGTTACGCTCCCAAAAACCAGGGGCATCCGAGTCCCGGAACTCAAGGCCACGGAGCCACTTTGCCGACTTCCAAAGATAAAGGTGAGGGAGTAGAAATCGCACCGGATATCCGTGTTCGGGGTCTAGCGGCTCACCGTCGAACTCGACCGCCAACATGCAGATAGGATCATCGAGTGCATCCTGGTAAGGGATATTCGTAGTGAAGCCATGCTCTGCGTGTGCAATGATGTGGGTAACTGACGTTTGAGGTCGCACTAGCTCAATGATCTTGGTGATCGGGATCCCTTTCCACACCGTATCAAACTTCGACCACTTGGTCACACAGTGGATATCAGTGGTACGCTCCTCAAGCCCGAGATCGATCAACTCAGCGTAGCTAAGTTCGGTTGGCCGATCCACTAGACCCTCTATCCGCAATGACCATTGACTCAAATCCGGATAGATCGGGACCTCTCCTGCATGCAGCACAGGGAAACGGTCGGTCATGTACTGTCCGGGCGGCAGTCGGTCAGGCGAGATGCCTCTGCGCTCCAGCTCCTTGCGGTTACGATCAAAAAAACTCACAGCGTCACTCCTCATCAGGATCTAGAGGATTCAACCTAGAAGGTCTTCGGAATCTTCCGGTGCGCAGCAAGGTATGCAGGCTTCGCCAACCGATACGCCTGTTGCACCAGTGATTTGCTCGGATGAGTCGCCAGGAAGCGGTTGAGGTGGGTCACCGCAGCTACCGGCCGATCCTCGCCATAAAAAAGCACCAAACCGTAATAGAGCTGAGCACTAGCGTCATAGGCGCCTAGCTGAGCAGCATGAGCGAGCACGCTGATCGAATCGGCCTTGGCACTCTTTGTTTTGGCCAGATTGAAGTCTATCCATCCCAGATAGGCGAGCGCGGTAGGGTCAGATGGATAGGTGGCAAGGACGCGATCAAACTCGGTGCGAGCCTGTTTAACCGCCCCCAAGCCTGCAAGCGCCTCGCCAGACGCGAGCTCTTGAGTAAGGCTCGGCGACGAAGAGGAGTTAGGCCGGGTCAGGAGTAACGTGCCCAGAGCACCAACTCCTACCAGGATCAACGCGGCTCCAATCTGAGCAAATCTACGAGAGAAGATAGGCTTGCGCATTGGTTTGTCGGTGGAGGTGACCAACGCAGGACCCTCGTCGTTCACCCCTGCCGAGTCATCTATCGCGCGGCTAGCATCATCAACACCGCCAGTGGGTTGCCCCTCCTCAACCAGCTTCCCGCCGGCGATCGGCAACGGGGCATTCTCCTCGATCGTGAGCGAAGATAAGGTAGCCGACGAGGCGCCAGCCAGAACTCTGCTCTGACTCTTTGACTTTGGCGAGCGGGAGGAGAGACTTTTGTAGACCTCGTAGACAAGGACCAACCCGACGACGATCGGCAAAAGCCAAAGGAATAGGCCCACCCCGTTTGCAGGGGGGGCCATCAAGATGGTGTCACCATAGCTCGCCACCAGTGAGTCGATAATCTCCTGGTTGGATGCCCCTGCGTGGACCTCATGATCGATGTAGGCTGCGATAGAGTACGACGAAGCGCTTTTCGAGTTGTAGACCGCAAGGTTACCGCAGGACGGGCAGCGAACCTCCTTCTCAAGAGCGACGATGCGTGCGGATGCATTAGCAGAGGGCGTGTGGACAACCGCATACCCAACGGAAGCCAGTGCAATCACAAACAGGGCGATCCAGGCGAGAAGAGCGCGACTGCGACGCTTGGTCCGTGTAATCATCAGTACCCCTTCTCTTGGGCGAGCGTCACCAATGCGTCGACGATTCGGACAGTCGTCGGACCCACAACCTTGGCTAGGACTATCCCATTCGGCGCAATTAAATAGCTCTCCGGAGGGGCAGATACTCCCCATCGAAGCGAGTTGGCTCCTGAGGAATCTTGCATAACCGGGAATCGCGCATGATACAACGACAAAAAGTGCTTGGCGGGTCCTGGGCTGTCATCGTAGTCCACCCCCAGCACGGTAATGGTAGAACTCCGCGCGAGCTTAGCGATCTGCGCCTCTTCGGTAGCACAACTCGAACACCAGCTAGCGAAGTAATTCACGAGGACAAAATGGCCACGAAACTGGCGCAAAGACAAGGTTTTGGAGGAGTATAAAGACTGTCCGCTTAAGGCAGGAGCTTGGCGGTAAAGGAGCGGCGAAGGTGAGACTTGGTCAACCGCAGGCCTCGTCTGGGCTGCTATGACAGCAAAATAAACGCAGACGGCCAGAATCAGAACGCCTACCGTTGTCAAGACGGGACGGCGGCGTGCAGCAAGCAAAACACCACTCACACCGTAACCTCAACGGCTAGATCTGGAGAGGATGCCAGCTGTCTTCTTCTCCTATTTTGCTCGCGAATGCCAAAGACGCTTAACAGACCGCCAATCACCATGATGCCCGCACCAGCCCACAACCAGAAGATCAGAGGTTGCACCACAATCCCTAACGTGATCGTGCCTTTGACAGTCGTGGGAGCAGAGTCGATTGTCAGATAGACGTCACGAGTCAACCCCACATTCACCGCTGGAGTTCCGACTGCAGTCGCATAGGTCCCGAATTGGGTGATCGCTGGATGGTATGTCTTGCCTCCATTGACGACCACGTTCGCCTCGAATGAGGTCTTTGCTGGTGTGACGACGGTCTCAACCCCTCTATAGGTTAGGGTCTGGCCATATACATGGACGGTCTGACCAGGGACCATCTTGACTGAACCTTGATGTCCAAAAGTCGTCGCCGACGCCATCCCAATAGCAATGATCGCCAGTCCAATGTGGGTTAGCATGCCCGCCGAGGAGCGAGAGACAATCGCGGATATGCGACGACCAGAGGCACGAGAGAGGTTCCCATAGATGATGACCACCGATGACACAATCACAAAGGTGGCTAACGCGTAGGCGCCTAACGTAGCCATCGCCGTTACTCCGGCAAAGGCTGAGATCGCGAGAACAGCTACCGCCGCGACGCCAGGCAGGAGCAGGCGCTGGCCAAGGAGATCGGGACTAGTTTTGCGCCAGTTCAACCAAGGGCCGATGGCCATCACGGCGAGGAGAACTAGGCAGAGAGGTATCACAAAAGAATTAAAAAATGGAGCACCGACATCAACGGTCTGGTGATCGAAGTAATGAGCAAACAGTGGATAGACCGTTCCCGCAAGGATGACCAACGTGAGCAGACCAAAGATTGCGTTGTTGATCAACAACGACCCAGGTCTGGACAACAATGCGAATCGAGGTTGCCCCATCAGCCGATCTGCCGCAAAGATCGAAAGCCCAATCTCAAAGACCACGATGGCAACGAAGAATAGAATGAGCACCGTGCCAAGGCTCGAGTCTGAGAACGCATGGACCGACTGAAGCACACCTGACCTGGTGAAATAGGTGCCAAGAATAGTAAGGGCAAAGGCGGCAGCCACTAACGAGTAGCTGGCAACCCCCATCCGTTTACGACGTCGATCTATCAGAACAGAATGAATAAAGGCAATACCGCACAGCCACGGGAGTAGCGCTGAGTTCTCCACCGGATCCCACGCCCAATACCCTCCCCAGCCGAGCACCTGATACGACCACCATGCCCCGAGAACGATACCGATGGTCAAGAATACCCAGGTGATGAGGGACCAGTTGCGCACCCTGAGTATCCAGTCACTGTTGAGACGTCCGGTGATCAACGCCGCGGAGAGCAGTGCAAACGGGACGCTCATGCCGACAAAACCC
>DAHXNM010000080.1 GCA_027365375.1 Ferrimicrobium sp.
GGTTATCTGCGCATCTCGCAACAACGTGATCGTCCACGGAATCCCTAATGAAGAGGATATTCTTCGTGACGGGGATATTATCTCCATCGATGCAGGTGCCATTGTGGAAGGGTACCACGGAGATGCCGCAATCACGGTTGCGGTAGGTTCGGTGTCAAAGCGTGTCGAGCGGTTGATTGAGGTTACCGAACAATCACTTGCGGCGGGCATCAGTGAGATGGTTGCAGGTAATCATCTACATGACATCGGGCGTGCGGTCGAGCAGATGGCCCTAGCCGCTCATCTAGGGGTAATACGTGACTATGTCGGTCATGGTATAGGGACGCAGATGCACGAGCCACCGAACGTGCCCAACTATTGGCCAGGAAGGGCTGGACCAAAGCTGCGAGTTCACGAGGTCTATGCGGTTGAGCCGATGCTCACACTTGGTGGTGAGGATACGGTGGTGCTCCCAGATGGTTGGGGAGTGGTGACTGCAGATGGCACCTGGGCGGCACACTTTGAGCACACTATTGCGATTACCGAGGGTGGTCCCGAGGTCTTTACCGTACTTGACGACATCTCTTGAGATGCTTCCGATTATACTAGCAGGGTAGCTTTTTGCGCCCAGAGAGCTGGCGATCGGCCGTAGTGGCTGTAGTCAACTGCTAGAAGCGTGTCTGGGTACTATCAATCAGCGTGATCTGTAGGAGGATGAACTGGCGAAAGGAAAAGAGGACACCATTGTCCTTGAGGGGACGGTAGTTGAGCCATTGCCTAATGCGATGTTTCGGGTAGAGCTCGAGAATGGCCTCAAGGTACTGGCCCACAGCTCCGGAAAGATGCGTATGCATCGTATTCGGATATTGCCAGGGGACAAGGTCCAAGTGGAGTTCACTCCTTACGATCTCGCTCGAGGTCGTATCACGTACCGATACAAGTAAGGCGCGGGTAGAAGAGTTTCGCAGAGCGACTTCGTAACCGATATCGGACGGGGGAGTTTTGTGAAGGTAGAGGTTTCGTTAGGTGATTGAGGAAGGAGCACTATGAAGGTTCGACCAAGCGTCAAACCTATCTGTGAGAAGTGCAAGTTGATCCGCAGAGAAGGTAGGGTACTCGTGATTTGCGAGAATCCGCGTCATAAACAACGGCAAGGATAGATATGGCTCGTATATCAGGTGTTGACATTCCGAGAGAAAAGCGAGTCGAGATCTCGCTGACCTATATTTTTGGGATTGGGCTAACGACTTCGCAGCAGATCTGTGCTGCTACTGAGGTGAATCCGGATACTCGGGTGCGCGATCTCACCGATGATGAGGTCTTACGTCTTCGTACCTACATCGACCAAAACCTAAAGGTCGAGGGGGATTTGCGTCGTGATGTCGATCAGAACATTAAGCGTAAGATCCAGATTGGATGCTACGCAGGAATACGGCATCGTCGTGGACTACCGGTCCATGGCCAGCGAACCCATACCAATGCGCGTACGCGCAAGGGTCCGCGCAAGACGGTAGCAGGCAAGAAGAAGGTTAAGCGTTAGTTCGACCGCCATGCGGTGGTTGATTTAGATGCCGCATTGCGGTTATCGAGAGGAGTTTCATGGCAAAGCCACGACCCGGAGGTAGAAGGCCTCGTAAAAGGGAGAGGAAGAATATAGCGCGTGGAGTCGCCTATATACATTCTTCATTTAACAACACGATCGTGACGATTACGGATCCTACCGGCAACGTCCTCGCCTGGGCAAGCTCAGGAAACGTTGGATTCAAGGGAAGCCGGAAGTCGACCCCTTTTGCAGCGCAAGTGGCTGGTGAGACCTGCGCTAAGCGTGCGATGGAGCATGGTGTTCGCGAAGTCGATGTCATGCTGAAGGGGCCGGGATCAGGTCGAGAGACGGCTCACAAAGCGCTTGCATCTGCAGGTATCGAGATTCGGTCGGTTCGAGACGTGACCCCGATCCCGCATAATGGGTGTCGTCCCAAGAAGAGGAGAAGAGTTTAGATGGCTCGCTATACAGGGCCGGTTTGCCGGTTGTGCCGACGAGAGAAGACCAAGCTGTACCTGAAGGGTCCAAAGTGCGAGAGTGCTAAGTGCCCAATTACGATTGGTCGGTTTCCCCCCGGTGAACACGGTCGCGACCGCCAACGACAGCCCTCTGAGTACTCGATCCAGCTGCGCGAGAAGCAGAAGGTGCGCAGGACGTACGGCGTTATGGGAAGGCAGTTCGCTAAGACCTATGGTGAGGCAGCGAGGCAGCGAGGAATCACCGGAGAGCGACTGCTCCAGCTGTTGGAGTTACGTCTAGATAACGTTGTCTATCGCGCTGGCTGGGGCTCCTCGAGGGCGCAGGCACGTCAGCTGGTCCGCCATGGCCATGTTCTTGTCGATGGGCGCAGGGTCGATATCCCGAGTTATCGCTTGCGTGCAACGCAAGAGATATCGCTGAAGGAGAGTTCACGGTCACTTGCGGTGATCGAGTTCAACCGAGATATCGTCGCGCGATCGGCTCCTGCATGGCTCGAGATGGCTCCAGCAGGGTTTTCGGCCCGTGTTTTGAACATCCCGCTCCGTGAACAGATTGATCTTGATGTAAGAGAGCAGCTTGTCGTCGAGCTCTTCTCGAAGTAACGACGGGTTCGGCCCCGCTGGGGTGTTAATCCCCGGGGGTGGCGTTGAAGTGACTAGTGAAGTAAAGAGGAACTATTAATGCTCATAATTCAGCGGCCGAGAGTAGAAGAGGTAAGCGAGGAGTCGGCGAGTCGCCAGGTCTTCTCCATAGGGCCACTTGAGCCAGGGTTCGGCCATTCCGTCGGTAATGCCTTGCGGCGTGTTCTGCTCTCATCGGTTCCTGGTGCCGCTATCACTCAAGTGCGCTTTGATGACGCTCTCCATGAGTTTACGACTATCGGTGGGGTCAAGGAGGATGTCATCGACATCATCTTGAACCTGAAGGATATCGTCCTGAGGTGCTATTCGCCCGATCCTGTGACCATCCGGCTCGATATCAAGGGTCCGGCCACGGTGCACGCGGGTGATTTTATGTTGTCTTCTGATGTCGAGATCGTCAACCCGGAGCTTTACATAGCTACCGTGTCTGACAAGGGTCGACTAGCGGTCGATGTCGTTGTGGAGCAGGGGCGAGGATACGTCTCGGCTGAGCGCAACAAGCGCACGAACACGATTGGTATTATTCCGATCGATGCCATCTTCTCACCTATTCGGAACGCCAACTACGTTGTGGAACCAGTTCGTGTTGGACAGGCCACCGACTATGACCAGATCGTTGTCGATGTCGAGACCGATGGTTCGTTGACTCCCCGAGAGGCGCTGGCGTCTGCGGCGGGCACGCTCACTGGCATCTTCGAACTCGTGTCTGAGCTGGTGGCTGATGCTAGTCGGCTGATCGTGGCCGATGAGGTTGCCGCCGAGGAGCGTTCTCCTGATTTCGATCTGCCGATCGAAGAGCTCGATTTGACCGAGCGGCCCAGGAACTGTCTCAAGCGTGCGCAGATTAACACTATTGGTGATTTGGTAGAGCGTAGCGCCGACGATCTTTTGGCTATCACCAACTTCGGGCAGAAGTCGCTCGATGAGGTTGCAGAGAAGTTGGCAGAGCGCAATATGTCGTTAAGGAGTGAGAATTAATGGTACCCGGCCGACCGAAAAGGGGTAACCGCCTCGGCAGCGATGCTTCGCATCAGCGTGCCATGTTGGCAAACCTCTGCGCGTCTTTGATCGCAGCAGAGTCGATCTTGACCACGGATGCAAAGGCTCGTGCCCTCCGTCCAGTGGTAGAGAAGTTGATCACCAAGGCGAAGAAGGGTGATCTTCATCAACGACGTCAAGTCATCGCTTTTCTCCGTGATGAGGATGCCACTAAGAAGCTGTTTGATGAGGTTGGCCCCAGGTATCAGAACCGTCAGGGTGGTTACGTTCGTATCCTGAAGCGCGGACCACGCCACGGCGATGGCGCCCCTATGGTCGTTATCGAGTTCGTCTAAGTTTCTGCTCATGGGTTCGGCGATAGTGCTGGCCTACGATGGTTCGCACTATCATGGTTCCGCGCCACAGCCAGGGACTGCGACGGTCGTCGGCGCACTGACCGAGAGTCTCGATCGGCTCAGAGTTGACTATCACGATCTTGCGCTTGCGGGTCGCACTGACACAGGTGTACATGCTCGTTTCCAGCTCGTCTCTCTGGAGGCTCCCAGCCTCTCGGAGGAGCACTATCCGCGTCTGCAGGCGATCCTTCCCAAGGGTGTGATGTTACGCGCGGTGATGCGAGTACCGTCGGAGTTCCATGCACGTCATAGCGCTCAGTGGCGGCAGTATCGTTACAGGATCAGGCGCGCCTCTCATGATCCTCTGTTTCCGCTCAGTTGGCAGACCTCGCATGCTTTGGATGTTGTCGCGATGAGCGAGTTGGCGTCGTATCTTCCTACTGTGGAGAGCTTTGAAGCCCTGTGCAAGGCGGGAAGCGCCGGTGGATATCGGAGGCGGATTCACTCGATAGAGCTCGTCGAGCGCGAGGGTTTCTTCGAGATCTCGGTTCTAGGTGCTAGTTTTTGTCATCAGATGGTCAGGCGCATCGTCGGTGCGCTTGTGCAGGTGGGTCGCCGACGTTGGACGCCGGAGTACGTCGTAGATGCCATCGCTAGCAAGGAGAGGGCTCTGCTTAGCGAGTTGGCTCCGGCACACGGTCTCTATCTTTGGAGAGTAGGGTATGTCCAGACCTGGGAGTGGGCGATACAGAGGTTTCTCGAGCGGGGTTTTGAGGAAGACTGGGCTGTGATTGACAGGTTGGAGCTTCCCTTTCCTCTAGAATGGAGCGCCGAGTGTCCCCACTACCGGCACCCGAGTTGAATGAGGATGAAAAATCATGAAGACGTTTGTAACCACTACCGCCACGATTGAGCGTGACTGGTGGGTCGTAGATGCCCAGGGATTACGCCTAGGTAGGCTCGCTACCGAGGTGGCTAGCCTGCTTAAGGGTAAGCACAAGCCGTATTTTGCTCCATATCTCGATTGCGGTGACCATGTCGTGGTAGTCAACGCCGGTGAGATCCTTCTTTCGGGGTCTAAGGCTGAGAAGAAGGTCTACTACCATCACTCTGGTTATCCTGGCGGGTTGCGCGAGTCGAAGTTTCTAGAGCTTATGGAGAGGCATCCAGAGCGCGCGGTGGAGTTGGCGATCAAGGGCATGTTGCCTAAGAACCGACTCGGCCGTCAGATGTTTCGCAAGCTCAAGGTCTATGCTGGGCCGACCCATCCTCATGCGGCGCAGCAGCCGGTGATGCTTGACCTAAATAATCGCCTCAAGGCGCTGTAAGGAGCGACATGACTACACCTTTGACTCAATCGACCGGACGGCGAAAGACCGCTACTGCACGGGTTCGACTTGTGCCTGGAAAAGGCGCAGTTGTCGTCAATGGCAAGGAGCTACGTACCTACGTCACCTCGGTGTCGCAGCGAGGTCACCTTGTGGAGCCGCTCAAGGTAGTGGAACTCGATGAGGTCTACGATGTTTTTGCCACCGTCGATGGAGGCGGTATAGCTGGCCAGGCGGATGCTATCCGTTTGGGGCTAGCTCGAGCGATCATCGAACTTCATCCTGAGCATCGCGCGATCCTCAAAAAAGAGGGGATGTTGACTCGAGATGCTCGCAAGAAAGAGTCAAAGAAGTACGGTCTCAAGAAGGCTCGCAAGGCACCTCAGTATTCGAAGCGGTAGATGCTTCGGTTTGGTACCGACGGGATTCGCGGGAAGGCGAATCAGGAACTAACCATGGAGGTTGGCTATTGGTTAGGGGTTGGCATCGCTCAGGCGATCCAACCCCCAGCTTTTGCCATCGGACGTGATACCCGCGAGTCTGGCTATTGGCTCGCCCAGGCGGTTGGGCTGGGTATCGCGTCGCTTGGGGTGGATCTCGTCGATTGCGGTGTGTTCCCTACCGGGGCTCTGTCGTGGGTCGCACGTTCGCTTGCACTCCCAACGGTCGTCATCTCGGCTTCACATAATCCATACTTCGATAACGGCATTAAGGTGTTCGATGCAAACGGTGCCAAGATCTCCGCCAGCGCCGAGCAAAGTATCGAGGGCTACCTCGCTGAGTTCCTGGACGGAGTACGGCCGTTCTTTGGTTCTCTTGGTGGTGTTGATCAACGCTCCTTCGAAGACTCCTACGTCGATTGGGTACTCTCCAAATTAGGTGTCATCGAGCACCCTTTGCGAGTGGTAATTGATGGAGCCAATGGAGCTGCATGGAGACTAGGCCCCACCTTGGCGGCCAGCATAGGCGCTGAGGTGGTAGCAACCATCGGAGATAGGCCTGATGGTCGTAACATCAATGCCGGTGTGGGAGCGTTGCACCCCGATGTACTTGCTTCTGTAGTTGTGCAGCATAAGGCTGATCTGGGTCTCTGTTTTGATGGTGATGCGGATCGACTGATCGCCGTGAGCGAGTCAGGTGCCATAGTCGACGGTGACGAACTCTTGACGATGTTCGCGCTCTATCTTCAACGTCGTGGTGCGCTCGCGCACGATTCGTTGGCGGTCACCATCATGAGCAACCTTGGCATCGAGCGTGCACTCGAACCTCATGGTATCTCGGTAGTGCGCACAGATGTCGGTGATAGACAGATCGCTACGGCGATGACTCAAGGCGAGCTCTCGTTGGGCGGAGAGCAGAGTGGGCACATCATCGTCAAAGATCTGGGACCGACTGGGGACGGACTCGTCTCCGGTGCACTCCTCCTCCACGCCCTATCTGACTGGGGAGGGTCGCTAGATCGTTTCAGGGCTGAAGAGGTGGTGAGATATCCACAAGTTCACCGACAGGTGCAAACTAAGGTCCGTGATCGAATCATGTCCGACCCCGATTTCCTCCAGCTGCGTGCAGAGCTAGAGGCAGAGCTGGGGTCCGAGGGTCGGCTGGTGTTGCGCCCGAGTGGCACCGAGCTAGTTTTTAGGATTCTTGTAGAGGCGGCCGATATATCGATAGCGACTAGGTTGGCGGAGCAACTGGTTGCCGAAGTCGAGGCTGTCTCTCGTCGCCTCGCCACCGTCTAGAGGAGGTCAGCCGTGTGCGGTATTGTTGGAGCGGTGGGGGCCGAGATCGACCTGTTGGCCAGCTTCGAAGGGCTGCGTCGACTCGAGTATAGGGGCTATGACTCTGCCGGGGTCGCCATTATCCACGATGGTGAACTCGAGGTCGCGCGGGCCTCGGTAGCTCGCGAATCGATGAACGTGCTGGCTGAGTGGCTAGCATCGCAGTCATTCTCGACTGGGCAAGTGATGCTAGGGCACACACGCTGGCCCACTCATGGGGCACCCACGCTTGCAAATACACACCCCCACGTCGACTGCACGGGTGATTTGGCGATCGTTCACAACGGCATTATCGAGAACTTTCGCGAGTTGAAGGCTGGACTGGTAGCCCGTGGTCATGGATTTCGTTCCGATACCGATTCTGAGGTCGTAGCCCACCTCATGGAGGAGGCTCTGGCAAGCGGTCAGCTGCCTGCTGAATCGCTAGCTGAGGTATTTGCGCAGCTTAACGGGCATATGGCTATCGTGGTAGCCTCGCGTACTCATCCGGAACTTCTGCTTGGGGTTAGACGAACCTCGCCACTTTTGGCTGCTAGCGCCGCAGATCACTCCTTTTTCGCCTCGGATGCGCCCGCTTTTTTGTCGCTTGCGGACCAGTTCTACGAGGTGCCAGAGGATGTGGTGGTAGTGCTCGGCGAGTCGGTTGAGGGTGACGGAGGGGTGAGATTAGCTGAACTAGAACCGCTTGCGATCGCCTGGAGTTCCCAGGACGCTATCTTGGATGGCTACGCCAGCTATTACGAGATGGAGTTGCAGCAGTCGCCATCTGCGTTTTACGACACGGTGGCTGCGTTGATGACCGTCGACCATCAGGCGGTGGTCGATCAGCTCTCGATTGAGCCCTATGAGCTTCAGCGAATCCGCAAGGTCGTCATCATCGGCTGTGGCACTAGCTATCACGCTGGTCTGGTAGGTCGCTACCTGGTTGAACATCTTGCGCGCATCCCAGTTGAGGTAGATGTCGCCTCCGAGTATCGGTACCGAGACCCGATTCTCGATGCCGATACGCTGGTGGTCGGGATAAGCCAGTCTGGCGAGTCACTCGAGACGATTACTGCGCTTCGTGAGTGTGTTGCCAGTGGTGCAAGAACCATCGCGATAACCAACGTCATCGGTAGTCAGCTCAGCCGGGTCGCTGACGGCGTGCTCTACACTCGTGCGGGACCTGAGATCTCGGTGGCATCAACCAAGACCCACCTATCCCAGGTTGGCGCCCTTGGGATGCTTGCAATCTACCTCGGGGAGCTAAAGGGGGTCCTCTACCCCGATGAGGCCAGGCGGCGCCGTCAGGAGTTGGTAGCGATGAGCGACCTCCTCCGGTCCACCCTCGACCGCCAACAGCAGTGGCGTGTTGGTATCGAGGATTATCTAGTTCGAGAGCATTTCTTCTTCATAGGCCGTAACCTTCTCTATCCAGTGGCGATGGAGGGTGCACTGAAGATGAAGGAGCTCAGCTATATAGCGGCTGAGGCCTATCCGGCAGGTGAGCTCAAACATGGGCCTATCGCGATGTTGGACGAGCAGGCGGTAGTGGTCGCGCTGCTAGGAGACGATCGCCTCCATGAGAAGATGCTCGGCAACATCGAAGAGGTTCGAGCTCGAGGAGCTACCATCGTTGCTGTGGCCACCGATGGCGATACAGGGCCCGATGAGCTCGCCGATGTCGTGTTAAGGGTCCCACGATCGGAGGCACTATGGTCTCCGCTGCTGATGGTCTTGCCGCTGCAGGTGATAGCTGGTTGGATGGCACAGGCACGTGGCTATGATCTCGACAAGCCGCGTAACTTAGCCAAGACCGTTACCGTAGAATAAGCTGATCGAGCTGCCTTCTTAGCACATTGAGAGAGCGGCCGAGGCCAAAGTCATGGCGGACTGCTCTGGCGTCTATAGCTGGTGGTGAGCTCACAACCGACTCAATGGCCGCCGCGAAGGCCTCGGTATCGGAGGGTTCAACCGTGATCGCCCCATAGGGGATGAGTTCTTGTAGTCCTCCCAGTCCACTGATGATAGTGGGGATGCCGAGGGCGAGAGATTCGAGGGGAACTAACCCTAGACCCTCGGGTCGGGTAGATGGTGCAGCCACCCCGGTAGATGCGGTCATTCGGGCGGCTAGGTCGATACTTTTGTCGATACGAGGCTCTAGCATGCATCGTGACGACGCTCGTATCCGCTCGATGAGCTCTAGATGCTCTGTGCTGGGCTCGAGCCAAGGGGCGAAGTTGGTCAAGAAGACCATGCGTAGTGATGGGTCAGAGACGAGGTCCATCGCGGCAATAGTCTCGATCACACCCTTCTTGTTGAGGAGACGATTCGGAAATAGGAGGGGGGCGGCTGATGGTTGCCATGATGGCCCGTTGACAAAAGCGGGGTCAATGAAGGGGGGTAGAACTTCTGGCGTGGTTGCGAGCCCAAGGTGGTGCTGTGCGTGATTGGACAGGAACCTCGATACCGTCATGACGATGACGTTGTCAGGTAGCGACACTGGCTTGGACAGCCTCTGCTCATCTGGACTCCAGTCTGCTAGATTCCAGGCTTCAACGGTGTTGTGCAGAATGAGTAGGGTCGGCTTCGATAGATCGCGTGTCCATTCAGGTCGATTGTTGATCACCATAGCGTCGCACTGAGAGGCCAACTCGGCAAGCGGCTGTCGGCTGATCGCCGTCGCTGGAGTCGAGTCATCAAAGCGCGAGTAACAGAAGGTGGTGTAGCTGTCGGTGAGCCCCTCTGCCCATCCTGTTACCAAGCGTTCAAGACCACCAGCGTTTGGGAGCAGTGGCGCAAGTTCGGTGCCAACGAAACCTATCCGAGGTGGCAAAGTCATGGCTCTAGCGTAGACCCGACCGCTGGCGATCTGGAGTTTATTTCGTTTGTTATTGACGCTGGCTATACACTAAGAAGGGTTATGATTACTCCAGAACAGCGCCGCATCGACCCGAACTATCTCATCACACTGGCGCTCGTCGCAGAGACCCACAACCTCTCGGACGCGGCCAAGGAGCTTGGGATCTCGCAGCCAGGCGTCTCACAACAGCTCAAGCATCTCTCCGATGCTGTCGGGCAGCGTCTGCATCTCCGATCCGGTCACGGTGTCGAGCTCTCGGTCGCCGGTGAGGATCTCGCTCGTCGCGCCCGTGAGGTCTATCGTGCCTATCGAGGCGTCCTCGACTATGTCGATAGTGTAGCTAAAGGTAACGATGGGCTTCTCTTGATCGCGGCCTCCAACACGGTGTCTGCCTATATTCTCCCGCGCTGGTTGGTTCGCTATCGCAGCAAGTATCCCGGCGTAGATCTTCGTACACGCTCGCTCAACTCATCAGAGGTGACTGAGCTTGTGATCGCCGGAGAGTTCGAAGTTGGGGTTATCGAATCGCCCTCTGAGGAGCTGCCCGAGCACATTCTCGAGATAGTGGTTGGAGGCGATCATCTCGTCTACGTGGTGCGGCCAGAGCTGTTGGGGGCATTGCCTAACCAGATGCTTGGATGGGGGGAGGTCTCTCGGATCCCACTCATTCTCCGTGAGGCAGGTTCCGGTGTAAGACGCGCCACCGAGGATGCTCTTGTGTCTAACGGACTCGTTCCGCGGCTGGCGATCGAGTTGGCTGGTGGAGAGGCTGTAAAAGAGGCGATT
>DAHXNM010000114.1 GCA_027365375.1 Ferrimicrobium sp.
AATCGCCGACCCTGAGATGATCGATCTAACATGGCGCAGGGCCACCGGAGCGCCGACAGGGCCCTTCCAAGTCTTTGACGTCATCGGTATCCGTACCGCCTATGCTGTCTCGGCGGCCGGCGACTCTACCCAACAGGAGTTCGCGAATTACCTCAAGACCAACCTCCTTGACCAAGGGAAACTCGGTATCGAATCTGGCGAGGGATTTTATCATTATCCACACCAGCAAGCTCGCGAGATCAACGACGCAGGATCCCTGGAGGACGCCAATGACCACGCACCATCGTAGGGTCGACCATACTTACCTGATGCATCAGGCCTATTCCAACGCCGACCGTCTTGAGACTCGGATTGGAATCTACGCCTATCAACAGCCAAAAATAGACCTCGAACAAGAAGTTGTCAGCGCCATGGGTTCTGTTACAGGCTTGACCGTACTCGATGTGGGCTGTGGAAATGGGCGCCATGCTCGCGCGCTAACAGCCGAAGGCGCGAATGTCGCTGCCATGGACCTATCCAGCGGAATGCTCACCAACTTACAAGGGCTATGGGCGCGTCTGCAGGCTGATGCGGAGAGGCTGCCAATCTCTAACGGATCCTTCGATCGAGTTCTAGCAGCTCACATGCTGTATCACGTACCGAACCCTGAAGGCGCCATAACAGAGTTTGCACGAGTCCTTGGCCCCGCCGGGACTCTGGTGGTCACCTCGAACACCGAACAGCACTTGATCGAAGTGCGAAAGATCTGGGATGAACTCCTAGAAGACGTTGGCATCGATCTCGCCGACTCCGATTCGAGGCTCATGAACCTCGAACTACCGATTGATCATCTGCTAGCAATGCTCAGGCGGAGCTTTGCCGATGTCGAGTTCGATCTTCTCACCAGCTCACTCCATATCAGCGATCCGGAAGTGCTGGTGGATTATGCCGCCTCCACTACCGCAGCACTCACCACCACCGAGCAAGGGTTCGAACTCTTGTCGGCCCTAGCTGAACGAATAAGCGCACACATCGTGCGCGACGGCGAGTTCAGGTTGACAACAGAGGTCATTCTCATCAGTGCCAAGCGCCCGCGCAACCAGTTAGGCACGTTGTTATCTACGTGTAAGTGAGCATGCCGACCGCAACACGATACTGAACCCACTATCGCTTGGACATAAGAAACTGAGATACGGACGGCCAAGAGTGGATTACAAGAAAGGCAACTATCGCCACGACAATTAGGAACATAAGCAAACGAAACATACATCGATCCTTCTGTATAGGCTCATTGTAGTGGCGTGTACTCGCGGAACAGCAGATGCAATATCAGACGTTATCTCGGTTCGCCTAGATGCAATAACAGATCAGATCATGCAGTGCCTTGAACTGTGCATTTAGCTCGTTCACCTCTTCTAGATGGCTGGCAGAGTAGATTGGTCGACAAGCATAACGCCCGAAATCGACAAGACACAACTATCACTGGAGAACAGACTCACTCCATCAACTTCCAATACGGTTCCTCGGTGGAAGTCGGGCGAATGCTTCGACTCGGTAGCGCCTTTTACGGTAAAACAACCTGAAATGATGCGGACACCGTCCCCGAGCTTGACTTCGTCACCGTGGCGCTCACGGGTAGGCAGTAGTCGCCCTCGAAGCCAAATGCTTACGCGAGGAACATCGACATTGCTGTACTCATCACGAAGGTACTCGTCGAGAACGACTGATACCCGAGATGGGGTGGACGGCCTCGAAGAGTTCACGCACCAATGCGCGGACATGTTCTTTATGAGGCCTGCAAAGATAATGGTTCCGTCCTCAGCTAGGCTGGCTAAATGCTGCGGTCTGATGTAATAACGTTCGATCACCCCGTCAGGATGCGGGCTCGCAAGAATCATGCGATCTTCTTGAATCTCCCCGTCTGCAAGGGCGGAGAGATTCAAGGAAACGCAGTTTCGGATGCGGCGATCGTGAACCACGACTCGGTCGTGGTTCAACAACAAGAGGCCTTCCGGGAGGTGGACGACGAACCCGGCTGCTACCGTATTGAATAGGCAAGCACTAGCAGCTCAAGTCCCGCGAATTCAACATAGTATACTGTTTTGTGGGTGGTCCAATGATTGAATCTGTACTAATGGACGGAGCAGTAGAGACCGCCTCCGCTCTAGCGTCATGGTTGCCCATGCAGAAGTTCTACCTATCTGACGGGACTGCATTAGCTTTACAGAAAGGTCATCGCCGTTCAAAGGATCTTGACTTCTTCACCTTAAACCCACTAGAGGTATTGCCGGAACTACCGCAGTTGGACAACCTATTGAAACGTTTCAGACAGGTAGAATGGATACATAAGTCACCGGAACAAATCGATTGGAGACTTAACGGGGTTTCAGTTACTTTGCTCGCTTATCCATTCGCGCATGACTTCGATTTTCATACCTGGAGAGGCATCTCAGTAGCAGACCCCAAAGATATTGCTTTGCAAAAAGCCTACACCCTAGGAAGGCGTGCGCGAGCCGTGATTACATCGACTGACATGCCATTATGAAAGCGGGACTAATGAGCATTGATGCGATAATAAATCGTGCGCAACACACCTATGGGAATGCATTTTCACCGCGCTT
>DAHXNM010000132.1 GCA_027365375.1 Ferrimicrobium sp.
GGTTCTCCTGGCGTTGTTTGGTTTGAGGTAGCTGGCCAACCGAGGCGGCGACCGACCCAGCGGGGATAAGCGTGATCAACATGACAGCGATGATGACAAGAATCAATGCATCGCCGCGCTCACCTTTCGTCCTTTTCATCAAAGTGTTCCTCCTATGTGGTTGGTGCTGGCTGAGTTGATCCCGGCAGGGCTACAAGTGACTGACTGGTAGTCATCCCTTGATCAATCAGATTCTCGGTGATGTCCACACCGACGAGTTCGATCTGGGCCAAGGTCGTAGGGTTGGTAGTACCAGCGGTAGGTACCGCTACGGCAGCTTGAGAGAGCTGGCTGGGACTGGATGGAGTTTGGTAGTACGAAAATAGGTTGGGCGATGCCGTCGTTAGGCCCAGGTCTGTTATCGGTGCCGCCTTGCCATTGACCAGGAATTCCTCGTCGACACGACAAGGGCAGTTGGTTGTTGTCAGCCAGATCTTTTCGACGCCGAGCTGTCCTGCAGTGTCGATAGCATTGAAACTTATCGAGGATGGTGAGGCTGACAACAGCGCGCCTCGCCCTGTTATCACCGCCTCGCTGAGATATCTTGTCAGCTCAGTGGATCCGAGATCAGCTGACGCTGTGGCGGCTTGTGAGCTGAGTGTCACCTGTTGGACAATTTCAAAAGAGGTGATGACTTTGTAGGTGATCAGGCTCAGGAGCCCAGTCAGAGCCATCGCAATGACGAGCTCAACGATGCTGAAGCCGTCATCTGGCCTAAGGGAGTGCGATTGAGACATCGATCGATCCTCCTCCAGGTGTTGATAGAGCGCCAGTTGAGGGGTACAGAAGGTTGCTTGATCCCGATGTGACTGACATGGTGATTGCCCCGATCGGTGCCAGGAACGTCGCCTGTCCGGTGCTGTTAGTAGTGGCTACTTGTGTAAGGGGATTAGAGCAAGCTACAAGAGGCGTGCCGGACGTGGATGTTTGGATGATGCTGATCGATGCGTTCGCGACTGGGTTCCCAGCCTTCGTCACGGTCACGGTGATCGGCTGTCCTAGGAGGACGAGGGAGGTATCTCCACCCGGAGGTACTACGGTAACTGACCCCAGGCTGGTTCCGGGAAACGAAGTGTAGAGATAACACTGTCCGAGCCAGGCTTGATAACCTGATGAGGCGGGGAAGATGTTGGTAATCGGGTTAGTGCCTCCAGGGGCATACACGGTCTCCCCTCCGGGCAACGAGGTGGATCCTAGCGAGACTCCAAACTGCCAGGGTATTGTGATGCTTGGAGTAGCCAGAGTAACAGTCGCTGCCTGGGCGTAGGTGAAATCAGCTTGCGTATTAGCGGATGCGTTGATAGTGATGGTTTGTGAAGGGGACGGGTCTCCGGTTGGGCTGGTCCAATCTTGCCCACTTGGCGCCGTAAGGGTTGCCGTGTAGGCACCTGGTGCTAGGAATGGAAAGTAGGCGCAACCCTGAGAGTCGGTCAGTATCGTAGTGGCCGTGTCACTGGCGGCATTTTGGGCTGTCAGACTCACGGAGACGCCATTGTCTGCTCCTGCGGCCTGGTTCTGCGCCACTACGAGTAGTGAGCCGGTAGTCGTTGAACTATAGCCAGCTGGGGCGTGGTAACCAGTTGTGCTCCGCACTGGTGGAAATGGTGCCATATCACTCCAGGTAACGGTCACTGATGCCGAGAGAATGGGCTCTAATACCTGGCTATTGCTCATGTTGGCATTGCAACCATCCGGATTAGAGGTTCCTTGGGTCCAGTACAAGTTGTCGGTGATGGTGTAGGTGACCGCTCCGACAACATTGGTATGGCTTGAGGTCCCGAGCATTTTGGTGAGGTTGCTAAAGGATTGAGCGGCCTCAGTGTTTAGGATCTGGATCTCCGACTGAGCTAGGTTGGAGGCGGTAACTTGTTGACGTGAGGCTACCGATAGCTGGGTGGAGCGTTCGATGAGATACGTGGACGGTCCAACTACCGCGGCCAAAATAGTGAACGCGACGACGACGCTGATGATGGAGAGCCCTTGCTGGTCTCGGTGGAGCAAAGCGACACGGTCGAACACATCAGCAGTATCGGCAGATCAGGGGGTAAAACTGAACGCCTAGAGTGGTATTACTTCATATCCGGCACCCTCAGTAATGCTAATCTAAACCTGTCTGGATCGTGTCGTTAACTTGTGCCTTGCGTAGGTCGTCAATTCCTTCGGCGATTGCGTTATCTTCGGCCTCGATAGCATCGAGATCGGTGTCCGCAAAGCCCATGACTCCCATCGATGCAAAGCTGTCGCGCATCTTTGGGCTCCACAAGCCAATATCGCGGATGGTTGGGACAATACGCTGAAAAAGCAGGCTACGAAAGAGTTGTTGGCTTTCTGAGTTGTTGAGGTGATCGGTACAGGCTTGGATGTCAAAGCCGAAATGCTCCCATACGTCTTGGGCTAGGAACCGATCGCGCATAACCAAACACGCCTCTGCGCAGAACTCCTCTCGTTCGGCCCGTTCATGTTCTGTCAGCTGCGGGTAGTAATCGCGCAGCGCTACTCTACCAAAAGCGACGTGACGAGCTTCGTCTTGCATTACGTAGGCGGTGAGGTTGCGAACTAGCTCGATCGAGGTGTTGTTGCGAACCAAGCCGAAGGCTGCGAGGGCGAGTCCCTCGATAAGGACTTGCATGCCGAGAAAGGTGATATCCCAGCGAGTATCTGAGAGAACGTCATCAAGCAGACTCTTCAGGCTAGCGTTAATCGGGTAGGCGATGCCGAGTGCATCTAGATAAGTTGAATACACTTCAACGTGTCGCGCCTCGTCCATCACCTGGGTGGCGGCGTAAAACTTCGCATCTATGTCTGGTACCGTCTGGACAATTTTGCTAGCGCATATCAAGGCGCCTTGTTCGCCGTGCAGAAACTGAGAGAACTGCCATGCCAACAGATGAAGCCGAACTTGTTCGCGTTCGCCCTCAGATAGTTTTGACCATAGCTGACTTCCGGCAAGTCCGATTGCGTTGTCGACCTCAGGCGAGGAGGCGTAGGCGGGCAGCGACCAGTCAATTCGCATCTGTGCATCCCATTGGCGGCGCTTGCCTTGGGAGTAGAGGCGCAAAAGACGTTCGCGTTCGGTGTCGTAGCTCCACGTGAATACAGCTGTGCCGCTGTTGTCGGCTGTGTTCCACTGCGTTTTGTCGATTGGCAAGGCGTAGTGTTCTTCGAACATTGGGTCACCTACCTTGGGTTGTTCTCTTCCACGCTATCACCTCTTGCGGGGGTTTATCGTTCAACCGTTAGTAGATCTTGGGGTTAGCTGAGTCGTCCGTAGGGCAAGTACAGTGAATCGATCGTATCGCGCGGAAGAGCGCACCGGGAGGTCTGGTTGACGGAGTTTGCCCTCCCGTGCCTGGTGCCAGACCTATGTTGGTAGTTGGCGAGCGTGCTGGCGTTGGTGTCGGGTGTCAGGCAACACTCTGTTGATGCCGGTTGGTGGTAGCGAGCGTTTGGCGAAGCTTGGCCACCCCATGCAATCCTAATTCGCGACGATAATCAGACGATATTGAAGGCTGCTGCTGTTCAAAGAGTTCTAGTTGTGTCTTTGTCATGGTTATAGTGTGAGGCGAGGCTCTGACACTGTAACAATCGGTCTATCGTCATTCATTTAACGCTTCAGTTCGAGGGTGCCTGGGGGATTGGACGCCGCTAAAATCCGATCCCAGTTCATCGCGATATTTGGGCCAAGACGACCCGTGAGTCTACGGAGGCACCTCCGAAGAAGTTGGTATTGGGGCTGCCGAGGCTAGCGGCTCCTCTTCCGAGACATGCACGGCGATTGGTCGGCATGGTCTCGCGTCATGATAGACTCCTCTGCGTCGGTCTAAGGCTATTTAGGGCGTCTATAGTCGTCCTCCTGCCCGATAGCTTCCTTAGTTGGAGCAGGTCAGAATGTAGGACATCTTCCTTGGGCGATG
>DAHXNM010000140.1 GCA_027365375.1 Ferrimicrobium sp.
TAGAGAGGACGAGCGATCCCCAGAAGCTACCACCATCTGACCCGGTGGGGAAGGGAGACTCAACAACCAGCCTGCTATCAGGCTCGAGCGCAATCCTCTCAAGATAAGCCTCTAGCTGTGAGGCTAAGTTGCCATCAGCAAGCTCAGATAGAAGCGAATTCGCAGCCGCTCCCTGGTCTACCCCTAGCAATGCGTACCAAAACGAGTTCGCCCACTGAAGAGATCCGCGTCGGCAAAATATAGCCACACCAGCATCGATAGCCTCGACGGCAGCGGCCATGAAGTTTCGCTGAATCACAGTATCGCTGCGATCTACACCGATGTCGAGCACTCCGAGGTTTACAGCTCTAACTCGAGCCTTGCCCTCGGGTGTCGGATTGACTATCACAAGATGACCCTGCCCGCCGACGCCACCAAAGCCCCAGATAAGAACATCGCCGACGCCAGAAACGCAAACTTCGGTCCAGCGACGATCATGGTCATCAAGCTCTTGGCTCATCAGGTCATTCAACCACGCTCGATCACCGTCATCACCGCTGGTGTCGACACACCAAGAAGAGCCATCGCGAGGCGAGAATTGGGACACAACCTGGCTAGCCTCGGTAGCTAGTCCCAACAGCTGGCATACATCGACGAGCAGGAGTTGGAGATCGTTGTGATCTAGCACCTTCTGTGTCAAGCTCCGAAGCAGTTCTGCGGCCTCAGCATCACGACGACTACGTCTCTGACTCGTCTCCGCCAAAGAGATGAGCCCGACACCAAAGGCGGCAAGGCCAACCAGAAGCAGCCAGGCCAACACCAATACCACCAACGGTCCAAAGAACGCGTGGCTGATGCTTGCATCAAGCAGCGCTGGGGAGATCCCGGAGACCAAAGTGACGCTAGGTGCAGCCGGCGACACAACAGACAAAGGTATATAGCCCTTCAGCGGAGACGCTACTGCCATATTGCTAGCTCGGATAGCGATCGTTGGCGCCCCGGTCTGCTCAAGATAAGTCGCCTGGGAGGCGGTCACTGCAACAGGATTATCGAGAACTACTTCACCAACCACAGACCCGATGACATCGCCATTTTTGGCTCTTACCTGGTAGCTGACAAGCTGTGCAAGACGACCTCGGTTGGCCACCAGATGGCCAGCCGCTACATGCTCATTATCCGGTATCGGCAACACCTTGATCCTAGAAGACTGTCCAAGCGTGCCATAGCTCCAGAACACACGATGGCTCGGATTGATGATTTCCAAGCTACGGAGATCCGGTGTGGACTTTACCAACTGTGTAAACATCTGCCCGAGCTGTGCACGAGAGAACGCATTTGGTGGTGACTGAAATGCGACATAGGCTACATAATGAATCTGGGCCAGAACCGCATCGAACTCACGGGTAAGTCGGGCCGAGACGTTAGCGTTGACATCCGTAGCTATCGCAATCTTGCTCGCTTTGACCGACCCTGAGATCGAAGAGTACATCCACAGCCCGGCGATCAATGCCATGATACTAATTAGGCCGAACGCGGCAGCCATGACCCAAATACGAAGACTCGACGTACTTACCCGCGACCGTCTGATCACAATACCACCGGACTGGCATCACCGCTCATGATCGAGAAAGCGGACTCCTGCAGCTGGAGTAGGATCTGACTGGATCTCTCCCAGGTCGCGATGGCGAAGCCACAGTAGGCCGACGCCAGCTGCCTACAAGCTTGAACAGTAAATGCTGTAGACATCTTCACCCGAACCTTATCGGCATATCTGGGCTGACCTTGACCCGCGCGTAATCTAAACCAAAGCGATAGGATGGATAGCCAGATGCAAACCTCACAAACCGACCAACCAACATCCAAACCAGCAGGCTTGGTCGCAGAAACAACGGGTACAGGCCCAATAGACACCGAAGCAATAGCCACTGGTCGCACCGGCACCGGAGTGCCAGCCACCAAAGTAGCAGCGACCGAACCGGATTCTGAGTCGACTGTCGAGGTTCCGCTTGCCTCACTCGCAATCACGGGACCGGATGCTTTTCGCTTCATTCAAGGGCAGGTCACGAACGACCTCAGCCAACTGACGGAGGGGACAGAGCTGCTCGCTGCGATCTGTACACCCGACGGTAAGCTTATCACCATCATGAGTATACAGCAGGTGACCGCTGACCACCTGCGACTCATCACTTATCGTGAGCATCTGACCCTACTAAGTGAACGTCTCAGCCGCTTTCGCATCCGAGTCAAGGCGGAGATCCATCCCGAAGAGGTTGGTTGGTTAGCCGATGCGGATCCTCGACCGAATCCACTCTGGCCGTTAGACTCCCGCTTGCTTACCACCACGAACAAGGGCGGCTCAGTTGACGCTGGGCGATTCACCCGATCACGACTCGCCCGGCTAGCGACACACCTTCCAGTTGATGCACCAGCTGACTTATTAGTCGCTGGCGTACCAGCGTTGGTGGCCAACGGAGTGAGCTTTACAAAGGGTTGCTATGTGGGCCAAGAGCTGGTAGCTCGGACCGATTCACGCAACGCCAAACCACCAATCTCGCTATTTGTCTGCCGCTTCACGCCGAGCTCGTACGAGCCCTTTGCCAGCACCGCCAAACTACCGATGAATTTGAGCACAGAGTCCGATGGCAACGCAGGCGAGGTGCGTGCCCTCCTAGTCGAGGACACGAGCGTCGTCATCAGTGGCTGGGTTAAGCGTAGGTTTGCAGACCAGGCCGGACTCCTGATCGACGGGCTTCCTATTCCAGTCGCGCTCGCCCGGTAAGACCACGGGCAACCATCACCGCGCTGGCTACCGCGGCTGCCTTGGAGACGGTCTCAGCCGCCTCCCCCGAGGCAACTGAATCGACCACGATTCCAGCACCCACCTGTAGATGACAGATCCCCGCTGGATCGACGACGATGGTGCGTATTGCGATAGCAAAATCGAGGCTTCCATGGGCGCTGAAGTATCCGACCACACCTCCATAGACGCCACGCCGAGTGCTCTCAAGCTCGTCGATAATCTGCATTGCCCTGACCTTGGGTGCACCACTCAGGGTTCCAGCAGGTAACGTAGCCTTCAATAGCGAGACGTGGCTGACTCCAGCACGCAATCGCCCTACCACCTCGCTGGTCAAGTGGATCACCTTTGCGAAGAGCTCTGGGATCATAAGATTGGCCACCTCTACAGTGCCAAACTCAGCAACCTTACCGACATCATTTCTCGCCAGATCTACCAACATGATATGCTCGGCACGCTCCTTCGGGTCCTCCTTGAGCTCCTCGATATAGCGTGCATCCTCGTCATCACTGACCCCTCTGGGACGGGTACCAGCGATGGGACGAACCATGACCGATCCGTTGCGATCAGCGGTAACCAATGCTTCAGGCGAACTCCCAACCACAGTAACCTCTCGCGCCTGGAGTAGGTACATATAAGGGCTCGGGTTGGTAATCCGCAACGCCCGATAGAGCGAGAGCGAATCAGCAAGGAGTGGGAAGTCAAAACGGCGGGAGAGCACGACCTGGAAGATATCACCTGCGAGAATGTACTCCTTGGCTCGCTCGACGATCGCCTCATAAGAGGCCGTTGAGGCATCGTCGAGCAACGAACGTTCGGCCCCTTGTGGCGTAGAGATCATGCTCGGCCTCAAAGTAGAGCGAATCTGACAGAAATCAGCCACCAGCTGCTCTAAGTTCCCGAGGGCCTCATCATACTGGGCGCTCTGCTCGCGCTCCGGATCGCACAGCACATTGACCACTAGCGTCACAGTCTGTGACCAGTGGTCGAAGACGGCGAGTTCACCAACGAGGGTGAGGAGCACATCTGGCAGATCGAGATCATCGACGACCGTCTCGCCAACCGTAGATTCGATCTCGCGGACTACGTCATAGCCAAGATAGCCAAGAAGTCCACCCGCAAAAGGAATTGGATCCAGCGGCTCCATCGAGAGAGCTGCGGTCAGCCGTTCGAGATAGTCAAAGATTCCCTCCTCGATCGCTGGCTGCACCGGCAGCTGACCAAGGGTCTCGATCGACCCGTGCCGTACCACTATTCGGCCCAAAGGAGAGCGACCAACGAAAGAGAAGCGCGACCAACGTCCTACCTGATCGACGGACTCAAAGATGAAACCGTCACCGTCACCCCCAACCAGGGCGTCAAAAGCAGCAACCGGTGTAATCGTGTCGACCAACAACGTCTGTGTGAGTGCCACCAGCGAGTGTCTCTCCGCCGATCGCTGAAACTCATCGAAGGTCACTTGTTCGCCTCGCTAGCGGCCAGCCCTCTAGTGAAGCAGCTATAGCTCCCTGTATGACAGGCACCCGACCCATTTTGTCGAACCCCAATGAGCAGAGTATCGGCGTCACAATCGACATCGATAGTCAGAACCTCCTGGGTGTTGCCAGAGGTTGCACCCTTGTGCCAATACTCTTGGCGCGAACGTGAATAGAACCAGGTCTCTCCATCGCGCAGCATTCGATCAAGTGCCTCCCGGTCAACGTAGGCGAGCATTAACACCCGCCCTCGATCGTCGACCACGATCGCCGGCATCAGACCTCGATCGTCGAAAACAAGTCTCTCCATAAGCTTGTCGTCAAAATTCATTGAGCACTCCTCACTTGCCATACCCACTCGGCGCTTGCCGTCCTCACCCACCGTCATCGAAGTGAACCGATGCATACCTCAGCCAGGCGGGCTAGAGGTAAAGTCCAGTTCCGGAGTCAATCCGATCGGAGGCGACGGCATGGATATCACGTTCACGAAGGATGAGGTACGTCTCCGCCTGGATCTCTACCTCAAACCTATCCTCGGGTGAGAACAGCACCAGATCACCCTGTTTGATCGTCCTTACAGCCGGCCCGATGGCAACAACCTCCGTCCAGGCCAGGCGTTTGGCGACCTGGGCGGTCGCCGGTATCAGGATTCCCGACCGCACCGTGCGCTCACCCTCGGCAGTGGGGACCTGAACCAACAATCGATCGGCGAGCATGGTGATAGCTTGCTTTTTTGGTCCTAGTTCACTCATTGCGCTCTCTCTTCATCAATTTAGATCTTCCTTCTCTCGAACTTCGACTCCAGCATCCGCGAGGTACGCCTTCACCTGGTCAATAGTGAAGGTTCCAAAATGGAACACGCTCGCAGCAAGTAGACCCTGGACCTTGAGTCTGGCTCCGGCCAAAAAATCATCCAGGCTTCCTACCCCACCGGAGGCGATAACTGGCACATCTGTCTCGGTGAGTACTTTGGCATAGAGTGCTTGATCATAACCCCCGAGGTGGCCATCCCGATCCATCGAGGTCACCAGGAGTTCGCCTGCACCTTCGGACTGCACTCGCTCTAGCCAACCGGACAGCTCAATCCCCGTCGGACGGGTCCCACCATGAGTAACTACTTCAAAGCCAGTCTCACTCCGGCGTACATCGATCGCCACCACCACACATTGGTTCCCAAAGACGTCAGCGATCTCCCTAATAAGCGTCGGATCACGTACCGCGGCAGAGTTCACGGCCACCTTATCGGCACCCCTCCTCAAAAGAGCACTCGCCACCGCGAGCGAATCGACCCCACCACCAACGGTAAAGGGGATAAAGACTTGCTCAGCCACTCGGGCGACCAGATCGACAATGGTGGTGCGATCCGATCTAGTAGCAGCAATATCTAGGAAGACGAGTTCGTCAGCGCCCGCCTCACTGTAGTTGCTCCCCATAGCCACTGGATCTCCTGCATCTCTAAGCTCGACAAAGGAGACACCTTTGACCACTCTTCCGTCGGCGACATCTAAGCATGGGATTATTCTTACCTGCTGCACGCCTGCAACCCCTCTGACACAGAGAGCGTCCCTCGATAGAGCGCGGTTCCAACAATTGCACCCTCGAGACGGCCGATCCCAGGAACAACGGCGGCGAGATCCTCTAAGTCTTTTACATCTCGGATGCCTCCAGACGCGATAAGCGCGATGGGATAGAGTGCCACTAAACGCCTATATAGCTCCAAGTCCGGTCCACTCGCCATCCCGTCTCTGGCTACCGGCGTTATCAACTGGGTCACGAAACCTGCCTGAGCAAAGTCATCTACAGCCTCATCGAGTCGAACACTACTGGTTCGTCGCCAGGCATCAACCACCACCATCGGCTGAGCGTCCTGCATTCGAAAATCAAGCGAAACTACCAGCTTGGAACGAAGTTCTGCATCGACTCGTCTCACCCAGCTATCGGGGGGCAATGCAGAGGTACCGACGATCACTCGATCCACCCCTAACGCCAGCAGATCTGAGACCATCCCCAGGTCACGTATGCCTCCTCCAAGCTCCACCATGACATTGCGCGCCCGTGCCAAGGAGATGCACCGGCGCAGAGTCGCTAAGTTACCTCGGTCCTCCGGATCTCTAGCAGCGTTGAGATCGACCAGATGCAAACCATCTATCCCTTGAGCCAGCAATCGCTCAATCACCTCTGTGGCCGCCCCGTAGTTGGTCGCTTTCGCGTAGTCACCCTGTGAGAGACGGACTACCTGCCCATCAAGCACGTCCATGGCGGGTAGAAATCTCATAGGGGCTCCACCTCCTGAGCCAATGCACCAGCGAGAATCTTAAGACCAGTACGCCCTGATTTTTCGGGATGAAATTGCACCCCTAGCAACGATCCTCGAGCAACCGCCGCCACATAACGAGTTCCATAGTTCTCCCAAGCGATAGCGTCCACACTCTCTCGCACCGCAAATGAATGCACAAAGTAGACCCAGGGATCATCGGATACAGCTGCGAACATGGCAGGTCGTAGCCTTTCCAGGATGAGCCGATTCCACTGCATCTCAGGTAGTCGCACCTCTGCTCGCATCCGCTCTACCCTGCCGGCGAGGATGCCAAGACCGGGCTCCCCAGACTCGTCCGAACCCTCAAATAACAGTTGCATACCTACACAGATGCCAAGCAGCCAGCGTCCGGCGTGCACTCTCTCGATGATCGCCCTCTCGAAGCCAGCCTCTCGAAACCGCGAGACACAGGCTCCAAAATGTCCCACGCCCGGGAGTATCACTCGCTCGAATCCGTCTAACTCGTTAGGGTCGCGGACAAGAACTGCCCGATGTCCAAGATAGGAGAGCGCATTGCAAAGCGAGCCGAGATTCCCTATGTCGTAGTCAAGAACCGCTACCTCCATAACAGACACCGCGCCGTGGGCGATAGCGAGGTTAGTGCACAACCGCCACCAACATGACGGCGGCTAGCGGTCGGTCTAACGACGTGCAAACAACCCTCATCCATCAAGGAGACCCTTGGAACTCACAACGCCATCTGAAGTCTGGCGAGTCGCATCATGAACTGTTTTTGCAAACCCCTTGAATGTGGCTTCGAGCTGATGGTGGGTGTTGCCATCGGCAAGGGAGTGGACATGGAGGGTACACCCTCCATGTCGGGCAAATGCAGCGAAAAACTCCTCAGCATGCTCGATGTAAAAGGCAGGCGTTCCAAGAGCCAAAGAACGATTACCGCCCAACTCGACAACTGCCATCCCGCGACCAGAGATATCGATAGCTACCCGTACCAGCGACTCGTCGAGAGGCACGGTGCGATCGGCAAAGCGCTCTAACCCCACTCTGTCACCAAGAGCCTCTCGAAAGGCCTGACCCAACGCGATGCCGGTATCCTCTACCAGATGATGGGCGTCGACCATCCAATCACCGGTCGCCTCCACCGAGAGCCCAAGCCTGCCATGCACCCCGAGTTGGTTCAGCATATGGGAGAAGAATGGCACCGGTGTAGAGATCGAGACATCTCCACCATCGAGATCAATGGCCACCACCACCTGCGTCTCATGCGAGCTACGCTGTATCGTCGCTGATCTCACCCTAAAACCTCCTCAAGGATAGTTATAAAACGGATATTCTCCTCAGGTGTACCAATGGTAATTCGCAGAGCATTCCCGACACCGGACCATTGGCTCGCATCCCGAACTAGTACAGAACGCGCGATGAGTCGCTCCCACACGCCATGAGCATCGTTAGCCCCCATATCGACGAGGATAAAATTGGTCGCCGACGGATACGGGGTAAGACCAATAGCGGCCAACCGCTCCCCCATCAGGTCTCGCTCATGTGTGATCGTGTGCACCATAGCAGTTAGTTCTTGGTACCAGTCGAGTGCGGTTAGCGCCACCATCTGCGTTAACGCTGATAGATGGTAGGGCAAGTAGATAGCGTAGAGTGCCTCGATAATTGCTGGATCTGCTACAACATAGCCAAGGCGAAGGCCAGCCAACGACAGCGCCTTGGAGAAGGTGCGCACTAGCGCGACGTTCTCACCACGCCACTCAGGGATCTGACGCAGGTCAAAATCATGGTACGCGCGGTCTACCACAAAAAGCTGGTTGGGCCTCGATGCTGGCAACGACCGAAGCTCAGCCGGCTCGGCCATGCCGGTTGGGTTGTTCGGGTCACAGATCACAACCAATGCGGCATCCGGATCAACCAGTCCAGCATCGACCGCACCGCTTCGATCACGACGGCCATGCCGCAACTCTGTCCTTGTGGTGGCGGCGATCTGCGCGTACATTCCATAGGTAGGAGCGGCGATCCAAACGCTGCGCCCCGGCCCTCCGTAGCCGAGGAAGATCGCCTGTAAAACCTCGTTTGAACCATTGCCAATGAACACCGCCTCGGCACCTACTCCATGGAGCTCACCGAGACGACTACGCAACTCAAGTGCTTGGCGATCTGGATATCTATTTAAAGATGATCCGACCATACGGCTGGCGACATCTCGGAGAAACCCCTCGGGAGGAGGCAGAGGAGATTCATTGGTGTTCAAGCGAACCTCGACATCGAGCTGTGGGGAGTGATAACTGCTCTGAAGTACTTGGGGAAGCGAAGGGGAGAGCATCACGACCTGCGCCTGATTGCAATCGACTCAGCGTGCGCGTAGAGGCCCTCTACCTTTGCGATCTCCTCGACAGCCCAACCAAGCTCATCGATGGCCGATGGACCTATGAGCACCGTATGTTGGCGTCGATAAAAATCTTCAAGTCCAAGCCCACTGGCGAATCGCGCAGTGCCATACGTAGGCAACACATGCGACGGACCCGCCACATAATCGCCAAACGCGGCGGTCCCGTCGACACCAACGAAGGTTACACCAGCACTTTTCACGAGCGAGGCATCCTTCTCTCCATCTTGGTAGAGCAGCTCTAGGTGTTCTGGAGCAATCAAATTAGCAAGCTCTAACGCCTGCTCGCGCCCACGCACCAACGCTGCATACCCGTTGTTGGCCAGTGTTGCACGGATGGCCTGAAGACGCGGGGCTGAGTCCACATAAGCGACCAGAGCACGATCGACATCATGAAGATACTGCTCATCCCATGTCACCAGCCATGCCAGTCCGTGTGGGCCGTGTTCGGCCTGAACCGCCAGATCGAGTGCAGCATAACGCGGATCCACAGAGGGATCAGCGATGACAACCACCTCTGATGGCCCAGCGAAGGAGGATCCTATGCCGACATCGAGTGCAACCTGTGCCTTTGCTAGCGCCACATAAAGGTTGCCTGGCCCGGCGATGGTGTCCACCCGCTCAATACTCTCGGTGCCATAGGCAAGTGCCGCGATAGCTTGTGCTCCTCCAATCGGGTAGACCGCCTTCACACCCGCGACAAAGGCAGCCGCTAACGTCGGTGCATCCACCGATCCCTCCGGCGAAGGCGGAGTGGCTACCACGATATGTTCCACACCGGCCACGGAGGCTACGGTGGCCGTATGCAGCACGGTCGAAGGATAACGAGCGGTCCCACCCGGGACATAGCAGCCCGCTGAGCGTACCGGTACGTTCCGGCGTACAACAGTTATGCCATCCGCGGAGACCCGCGATGACGTCGGCACCTCCGCCTCATAGACCTGTTGGATACGTCGATGGGCGACGGTAAGCGCCTGAGCGAGTTCAGGAGCTAGCGCATGGAAGGCCGCCTCCATCTCATCTCGTCCGAGCACCAAAGAGGTCGGATCCACACCATCGAGCTCCTTGGATAGCGACCGAAGCGCCACGTCTCCTTGAGTGCGCACCTGAGCGATGATCTGGCGTACTCGCCCAACCGTCTCTTCGTCGGGAGCCGCGGGCCGCGGGATATCATCCAACGTCAAGGTTCCTTGATGCATGCGCAAATCGACGGTCGTTAGTGCGCTACTTTGGTCTGTCAAAGTCATCCTCTCCATTTAGGCTCCTTGCCACTCAAATAATTGAAAATCAGGCTATCACTTGGTGAAAGTGTAGGAACCTGCACCTCGATTGGCACTCAACCTACCTTCGCCTCTGCATCACTACACAGGCCTCGTGCACACGACAGCGGCTAGCCCTCGAGCGTAGGTCTAGGGCTAGAAACCTAACTGGCTGGGTGAGCAAGGGCTCTAACCGATGCTGGAACCTCTGACACCACATTCAAGTCAGGCGCCGGCAGAATTGATCTAAGCCTTGGACCCTCAAGCACGACCCCTGCCCAAACTCCACTCGCCTGATCATCCGGTCCATCATTTGGCCAACCGTCAGAGATCTTCAACGACCACTCCTCAATCGGCAGGCTAAGTACCATCGTCTGCGCTACCTCTTTCGCCGTCGGCTGGCGTATCTCGGCGGTCCGTCCCGGTATCAGCTTCTCGGTCATAACATTCAGAGCCCAGAGCTTCCTGTCGTCGGCCACAAGTTGTGGAGTGCCAAAGATGACCGCGGAGTGATATCGGATACTCGACTCGAATGCACTGCGAGCAACAATGATCCCGTCAACCTGGGTCACGGCGACAGATGCCTGAGTCCCTTTTTTTGCCAAACGCATCCACCCCGATGCCACAGAACCGTGCATAAGCAACTGGCTCTCAAAACGTGCAATAGCGGTGGGTATAACGAGCGGTCCGTTGTCTGTCTGGATCCCTACATGTCCAACCATCTGGGTATCAAGCAACCGGTGCAGCGCCGCGATATCGGCAGATCCACGATGGCGTTCTCTGGTAAGGTCGGTCCGTGCCATTGGGTAAGCTTAGCCGTTGATCGTCTCGCTCGCTCAACCCGTGCTCGGCCGATTGCGTCTAAAAAGTAGCCCGGCACCGTCTGCTCAACCATGCTCTACAATGCGAATCTTTGGAGACCGGGTTTATGGAAATAAACGGAGATCAGCGACGATAATATAGCTGTATTCGCTTAGCTGGGTGCCTCGCAATATAGTTGAGCAAGAAAGCAATGATCAATACAGTGCGTACGAGATCTTAACCCCACTTTCGCAACAACCTCACATTCCACCAGGTAGATGAACCAGAGGAGGTTCGAGATGGGGATCCACGACCAAGGTCTATCGGTAACCCGATGCCGTTTATCGGACGTTCCAACGACACTATACCAGACCTTGAGCGGTTCAGTAGAACGACTGTAAGGAGCATGATGGCTGTGACTCGCTGACCCCACGATCACACTCCTGTCAATCACCAACGCAGCCATTGCCTGCCACTGTTCGGCTGTGCCGCACTGTTGTGAGCGTTGCTTGAATGGCGACATAGCATGAGCCATCGATTGCTGCTTGCGTACCGAGTGCGACGAGTCTTGACGGCCTTTGGTCGCCCCCGTAGGTCTACACGACCACCGCACCTCCTATCAGTAGGTGCCACACCGGGCACGTCCATCGCCCGGCGCCGACCTAATAGCAGTTAATCCCTACCACTCGCTCGTCAATGCCAATCGAGAACCTTCGCCACATCAGCCAATGCGATGGCAGTGCTCACCTACGCAGACCGAATACGACCACAAACAATCCGTTCACGATCATCGCGACGCCAGCGTTCGGGTGGTGGGATGCGTCCGGTGTCGACCATCTCCATCCATTCAACATCTTCATACCCAGCTTGGATCGGCGTCCCATCGTTGGCGAACAGAGCATGGTACCTCACAAAGGTCTCCTCCGGGTAGCGCGCGAATGTGAACTCGACCGCAACCTTGGCGTGGACGCCGCTCGCCACCAACTCCACCCCAGTCACGGCACCATGGCTTGCCGTGAAGCCAACAAGCATATCTCTGAATTCTTCCAGCGACCGTTCGATGTGGGACATGATTTTGGCCTCATCCGGAGTAGGCGGATCAACGACGTACGGACTGATGTCGAGCCCAATCAGACCCTCGAACTCGCGGAGATTCACTGAGCCAATCTCGTGGACAAAGACTCGACTACCTTCTGCGGTGTCGACTATCATATAGACGGCTGACTCAATCGTGGCGCTAACCCACATTCTCCCGGGCAGCTCGACGTGGTAGGCAACCTCATCTCGAGGAGACAACCAAACTGGATTCCCTGGAAAGAGTCGATACGGCTCCGCTGGGGGCTCAGTCGGATGCTTGAGACAAAACAGAACATCCATCGGCTCTCCCGTTGCGTCCAGCTCGCCATAGCCCTTGCGGAAACGCAGATGATCTGGCCAACTACCATTGTTGTCAAGCTTGATTGGCGATGCTCGGTCGTTCCATCTGCTCGTGCCGGTAGCGTCGAGGTCGGTAGGCACAAATCCATGACCGTCGAAACGATATATCGTTGCTGGACGAATTTCCTCCTGATGAGTTATCACTGAAAGATAGACATCCTGATTGTCAATATAAGCAAAATGACCGAAGCGCCCAGCTATGGAGTAGTTCACAACCGAGTCGTCGTCAAAACGCCACGCAAGTAACTGCGTAGTCAGTTGATCCGATGTGATCAAAAATACGCGATCATTGTCGATATCGATATCGATATCGACGTTATCTGGTATTCCTGGAACCCGTCGCCAGCAAACGGTGCCATCAGGACGGATAACCGTGATGCATGAATCAATTCCACGGGAGACGATCACGGCGCCAAACGGTGTGCCGCGGCGCCAGCGATTTCGACAAAGGGTATTCCCAATGCGTTCGAGTCGAAGCCCCGACCCATCAGCCACAGCCGCAACCGGCTGGTAACGATCCACGATCCAAAGCTGCTCACCACGAGCAAAGATGATAGAAGGGTCAATCGGCACCACGCCAACAGCCTATCCAAGTTTTATGAAAGCCTCGTCGATTCGATGGCGTCACTGGCTGGCCGATTACCACTCACTCGTCCACTCCAGTGGAGGGTCCCGCCAGCTATCGCTGTTGCCACCGATTGGAGGCACCTTGAGCTACGCTATCGCTATCGAGATCAGGGTCGTAGCGACGCTTGGCCTCACGAGGCTCGAGGATCAACCGGTGGGCAGTGTCGGTGCGGCGAGCGGTCAACAACGGCGCAGGAGCATCAAACCGATCAAGCTGTCGCACTCGATAGTGGTCGGCCCGGTGGCTCAACCACAGTGTGTTGCGGACCCAATCCCGCTGGGCGGCCTCATGAACAGCGAGCAGTTCACACTTGGCGTCCTCATCGACATCGCCCAGAAGAGCAGCCCATTAGGCGGCGATAAGCGCGGGAGAGAACTAGGGGT
>DAHXNM010000143.1 GCA_027365375.1 Ferrimicrobium sp.
GGAGGTTGTCAGGCAAGGACCCAAGGTAAAGCGGAATCTGGGGTCCGTGCTCGTAGCGACATTCTTTGGTCCTTGGGCGGTCCCGCACCAAACTTCTTACGCGCTCTCGACTGCAAGAAGAAACGGTGACTACTCCTGACACCTTCACTAGCATTACATCTTTCGACGGTGTCCGCAACGTCATAGGAACTTCTTTGTATCCACCGAGATCACCGGTTGTCCACTCGACAATGCGGCATCTGTCTTGTGGTTAATGTATTCGAACTGGGCATTGCGGTCTGGATGGCCTCCACCCTCTAGGGTCTTACGGTTGCCCTGGAGGCTGTATCCAAGATCCTTGAGCAAAACTCCGACCGAGACATGAGAGATCTTATGACCCTGCTCTCCTAACTCGCGTGCCAGTTGCATCAAGCTCTTACAAGTCCAGCGCAGTGGTGACTGCGGATCACCACTAGTGACAGGCTCCACCAACCGTTCCAGATCTCCTACCAGCAAGGGGTCGATGTCCACCAGCTTCTTACGTCCCGCACCTGCTCGCCTGACACGCCTGGTTCTGTCGGTGGCTACAGGTGAAGCTGAGTTCAGCTCCTTAATGCCGGCCAATATAGACCCTCGGGCCACCCCAGTAGCTTCAGCGACACGCTTTACTCCGCCATGACCGAGTACTTTGGCCTCCGCTGCTGCGAACAGTCGCCTTTGACGTTCGTCGCAGAACCCTTCAAGAGCCTTGTAGCGAGCGGTGATCAACGCATCTGCATCCATCAGGCAAGTCTAGCTCGTAAGTACTAATAGTGCAAGTAATTGTTTTATGAGTCCTAATCAAGAATCAGTCGTGGCAATCGTTGGAGCCGAGCGATACCCTCTGGGCTCACAGGTTCAAACCACAGGTCGCTAGGTTCAGTGCCCCGGCCGGCAACGAGGAGCAGAGCGGGAAGCTCGCACCACAGCACCGATGCCCCAAAGGCCCACGTTTCTCGGTAGCGAAACCCTTCGGTGACAAACGCGTCGCCGTCGTAGTGATAGTCAAAGTGAGCTTCCGCAACTTCCATCGGCGGCAGCTCGGTGCACCAAGGGTTCCCGCTTGCCAACCGTGTGCTGATTTCGGGCTTAGAGACGTTCATCGTGAGGTCCATTCTGCGGACGATGTTGGCCCAGTACCGGATCCCCTGAGATTTCAGGCTCTTCCCTAGTGATGGCAGCTCTGGTATCATCGCCCTGACCACCAAGGCAGGAGTGCTCCGAGGGATGACTCCCGCCTTGGTGTTATCGCCAGAGTCTCGCCCGTTTGGTTGATGGTCTCTCAACACATAGCCGAACTCAACGGTTGATCCCCGTTGTTCTGTCATCATTCCTACAAGTTGATACGTGTCGTGATGTTGATCGCTCAGTCGGATGCCACCTACGGCGGCAAACGGAACTGAACCAAGGTTGTCGATGACAAAGACCATTAGATGTTGTTTCCTCTCACACGCTCATCAGCTTCACAAGACGTATCATCACCGCCCGCTTCGGGTTTCACGCTGGCAATAACAGTCGAGGGTATCCACCCAGCTCAATATCCATCGGGTCTGCGATGCGATGCAAAACCAGGTCAGATGGTAAGTTACCTCGCATTGCAACGACTACCGAAAGCTGGGTGTCATCAATCGTGAGCAATGTCGGAAGCGAAACAAGCACCTTGCCCATGGCGTAGCATCGTAGGGTAACGCGGTCATGGCCAAAAGCCAGATCTAGGGATGGAGCAACAGCTGGATCCGTAATCGGACGAGGCCACCATGGGTTGGATTGCGCTTCCTCGTCCCAGCTTTGCAATTTGGCGATGACTTGCGATAATGCGCTACGAGGATCAACGGTGAGTCCCTGGATCTCGCGGAGATAGCCGCGGAACACGACATCGAGACGGTTGGCGACCATCCCCGCGAGATCTAGGGACTGATAGGGAAGTTGTCCATCAGGGATGTCATTGGCGTGCTTCGGGTTCCAGCGTCGCGTTTGCACAGCTACCACAACGGAGTCTGCCGACTGTAGAGCCGCTCGCGCAGACAGAGGCTGACCAGTTTGTGTGAGTTGACCATAGAGCAACGTTAGGTTTTCGCTTCTGGAGTCCATAGCGATAATCTCTAGGCTGGGCGCTCTGATTCCGATATAGTTGGACTCTGACCGGACGAAATCTGCTGGATCAAAAGTCAATGAGAGTTTCCTTCTTTCCTCTAGTAGGTGCCTAGCGCCTACGAGTTCAGCCCGTAATAAAGTTCCGGTGTATTAAAGTAGCACCACCCGATGCCCGTATCATAGACCCAGCCGTTGAAGTCAGCACTGACATCGCCATATTTCTGATATGCCTCTATGGTAGGACTCGTCGAAAAATAGTCAAGTCCCCTTGGGTCAAAGTAGGTGGATCCAGTTTTGTTCCCAACATCATAG
The DNA here is from genome assembly GCA_027365375.1 of Ferrimicrobium sp. Classification (GTDB taxonomy): domain Bacteria; phylum Actinomycetota; class Acidimicrobiia; order Acidimicrobiales; family Acidimicrobiaceae; genus Ferrimicrobium. The sequence goes on from DAHXNM010000143.1 coordinate 2,425, forward strand.
GTTATCTTTACGTCAGTGGCATATTCAACTGGGGTGACCGAATAGATGCTGATATCCCAGCGGGTCGCCGTGGGTGAAATGTAGCTAGCTTCAAGCACCACGGTACCACACGCCCCTGAGGCTTCTACAGATGGACCACCACCCCCGCCGACAGTGTCGAGGGGCACGGGCAACGCGGAAATCGGAGTAATTCCCGTAGCCCCACCGATTGGATAGAACCCGACTTCACTCGTTTCAGTGGGCATGTGGTCGACTGTCAGCCCCACTCCCGTCCCTAAGCTAGCCAGTCCAAGGCTAGCAGCTACAATAGCCCCCCCCCGAACCATGTTCCGCACCTTCATCATTACCCCCTTATGGTAATCATCGCTACCAGAGTTATCGTCTGGTGCAATTGAAAACCTAACACATCGTGGCGACGATTACACGGGATTTTGAGATATTCCCGAAAGACTATCATCTAGCTGGGGGTTTGGCAGAGTGCCTATGGGAGTGCTAGTTCGAGACAGGACGTGGTATTCGGGTGAGCAGATGATTTGGTCCTGGTTAGGGTTCTCGGCTCTGAGTTCGTGATCAAGGATCTCAACATTGTCGAGAGGTCCGAGGTACTCTTTGGGATCGCTGATCTGATTGAGGCGGGTGTTGTGATCAAGGAGTGGCCATTGGAGGGCTCCTCGTACTCGATCCACTTCGGCTATTCGACTCAAACGTCGGATGCGGCACCAGGCTGAGGCGTGAGAATCTGTGCTGCCAGTTTGGTGAGCTTGGCTCCATCCCAGAGCTTGATTTGGTGCTGTCGGGCAAGTTGTTGGGCGGGTTCAGTGAACGCCGAGGTCGTGGCGAAGATAAGTTCCTTTGCATTGTGGTGTTGAAAAGCCATACCAATGAATGACTGAACGTCTCGAGAACCCACACGATGCTCTGGGGCATAGGGCTTACATTGCACCACGGCTTTGTCTCCATCGGGATTTACAGCGCTGATGTCAACAGCAAGATCACCTGGCCCACCGGTAACCAGCACGCTTGAATAGGACAGCTCTTCCAAAATGGGGGCAACGAGCAGCTCGAACTCTGTTGGTGTCATGGCGAGCATGGGCGCTATCTGCGTCGCTCGCTCGAGACGAACCAAGCGCTCCTTCCTGGCCAGTGCCTTATCGCGAACCAACCTAACGGGACTCGTGAGCGTGGAGAAAAATGACTTGTGCCGCACCATCGCGTAGATGAGGGCCGCGACAGCGATCGCTACAAGAAGTATCTCACGCGTTGCGATGATGAGCACCACGCCAATCAAGAACGCAACGGCTCTTGTCTGACCCTTGCTGATCTGAGAACTTCCCCTACGCCGTCGACGGGCGCTGGCCGCTCGTGCCTTTGCTAGATTACGCCTGCTAGCGGCACGTTGTCTCGAGGTTGTGTATCTGCGTCGTGCCATCGTTCTAAAAATACCCTACTCAATGCCTCCGCCAAAGTGCGAAGCAGCGCAATCTCCATGATTGCTGGCGGCTCGATTCACAGTGATATGGATGCGTTAGCACTCGTTAGGATCTCTCATACTTCACCCCACCGTTGAAGAGCTTGCGCCGGATGCGGCTTTTGCCTACGTCGAGGATCGCATAGGGTGGTACTTGGGTAGATCGCCCTTCGTTGTACTCCCTAACGAGTAATCCTGGCTTGGGATCCACGTTCATCTGGGGTGTAATGCGTACCTTACTCCTGCATTCAGAGCGCGCGAGGCTACAGTGTCGTTGGCGTATAGCAATCTGGTAGTCAGAGATGTTGGGTGCTGCCAAGTCGGTTATGCAATGGTGGGGTGATGTCTTCGGTCTTGG
>DAHXNM010000164.1 GCA_027365375.1 Ferrimicrobium sp.
AATAGGATTTTCTTCCACAGGGGCCCTCCAGTGATGAGTTGTTCAACTATCCCATTCTGGCAGAGCCCCTGTGACCCTCCCAAACTCACCCCTGGTGCGTGGCTACACCTGACTAAATTCCCCACTTAAATCCGAAGTCCCAATGAAGGCTCGGTCGGGGCCTGGGTTCAGTATCGCGCACAACAAATCCGTCGGCTCCACGCCAACCCTATTTAGAAGCCAGTGGCCCACAGTGCAGCCAACCTGGCCACAAGAGGTCGTCTCTCTCGCTTAATCGAGTGCATAATCACCACATACAGCGCTCATACCAATATCTAAGCGCGTGCTGCAGTTAGTTGCATCCATTTGTGTGATCATAGTGAGAGAATCCGTAAAGTTTTAGCTCATATTCTGCCGATATCACTCATTGTAAGCGTTTTCTTCCAATATGGAGTCGCAATAAAACGCTTGCAAGGAGGATGGATCGAAATGGCGCCGAAGATGGCAGTACGGATGCTCGGAACACTCGCGTTGTCCGGGGGCTTAAGTCTCATAGGTATCGGGGCAACGGGCACTATGACCTCGACCGCAACATCTGTTGCGCTCCACGCAAGAAGAACAGTAAAGACCCGGGTCACAGCCGCCTGGCCGATCACCGCGATCGCCGCTGGATCGAACGGCAAGGGGTATCTGGTCGCAGCCGAGGACGGTGGCATCTTTAACTTCGGAGGTGCCGCGTTTGAGGGTAATACCTATACAGATGGGTTGACAGGACTCTCTGGCGCTCACCCCCTCAATGCCCCGATCGTCGGGATGGCGGCAGAGCCAGGTGGCACTGGCTACTGGCTAGTGGCCAAAGATGGCGGAGTATTCAACTTTGGAGGCGCTAAGTTCGCTGGCTCCACCTATAGCTACGGGATCACCGGACTCTCTGGTGCTCACCCCCTCAATGCCCCGATCGTCGGGATGGCGGCGGAGCCAGGTGGCGCTGGCTACTGGCTAGTGGCCAAAGATGGTGGAGTATTCAACTTCGGAGGCGCGAAGTTCGCAGGCTCCACCTATAGCTACGGGATCACAGGGCTCTCTGGCGCCCATCCCCTCAATGCCCCGATCGTGGGGATAATCCCGACCCCGAACGGCGGAGGCTACTGGCTAATTGCCGCCGACGGTGGTGTCTTTGACTTTGGGAACGCGAAGTTCTTCGGATCGACCTACTCCCAAGGGTACACAGGCCTTGGGGGCAGTCATCCCATCAACGGTCGAATTGTCGGTGGTGTAGCGACACCAAGCGGAAATGGCTACTGGCTGGTGTCTTCAACTGGCGCAGTGTACAACTTCGGTGGTGCCGCCAACGAAGGCGATACCGCCAGCAAGGGTTACACCGGCCTTGGTGGCAGTCATCCTCTCCCTGCTCCAATCGTCTCGATAGCAGCCGATTCAGCTGGCACCGGCTATTGGCTCGCTGGCAGCGATGGCAGCGTATATAACTTTGGCAGTGCCCCCTACAGTGGCGACGTTCCAAGTCTTCCAACTCCAGGCGGGAGTGGACAGAATAATAACACGGTGACCAACACTCAGGCCCCGAATGTTAGCTCTCCGAATGTCAACACATCGCAACAGAGCCCACCGCCAGGTTCGCTGTTAAACCCAACCACGAACATCGCTCCAAACCCCAACTACTATTCGAGCTGCACCAGCGCCGTCGACGGCGGACAGAGTGCTAACAGCGTTGCATGTGAACAGAGCGCCGTCGCAGCTCTAAACTCTGGCCGAGCGGATCAAGGGTTACCTGCGATGAGCCTGCCCAACAACTTCTACCAGCTCCCAGCTATAGACCAGTTGTTCGTGTTGGTCAACGAAGAGAGGGTGTCACGTGGTCTCGTCCCGGTTTATGGGCTTGCCAATTCGCTGAACGCACTCGCTGCACAAGGGTCGTCGGCTAATACCGATCCTCCAATCTCGCAGTCAACCTTCTCCACCGGCCCGTGGGCGCTCGGCCTGTACGCCAACTGGGCTGAGGACTTCTCAACGGCAGGCAGCATGTACGACTGGATGTACAACGACGGATGGGGTGGAGCAGGAAACACGAGCAACTTGGCGTGTACGAGTCCAACCTCATCTGGATGCTGGGGGCACAGAGCCAACGTCCTCGTCGGCAACTCGAGCGGTTACACCCCTGTCATGGGAGCTGCGAGCATCAACGAATCATCGCTCGGCGGTTGGAGAGGCTTCGAGTCAGACGCGACCGTGCTCACTGAGGTTGCAAACTCCGAACTCCACTCAGTCTCCTACAGCTACACCTGGGCACAGGCGGTAGCAGCTGGCGCAGATCCCCAAACCTAAACCATGCGACTCCATAAGGGCCGCTGTCTCTCTAGACAGTGGCCCTTTGGTCGCTCTCAGCCGGCCATCAAACACGCAGGGTCGGAGGCGAGAGGATCTCCAAAGCTGGCAAAGGCCCTAGAGCGTGACCCGCCACAGAGGTCTTGGTAGTCACAGCTGCCGCAGGCATCGTGAAACTTTGCTCCACGAATTTCGAGAAGCAGAGGGGTATCGCGATAGATAGACACCAACGACTGTTCGCGTACGGATCCCAAGGTCACTGGCAGAAAACCTGAAGGGTATACATCACCATTGTGGGCTACGAAGATGATGCCCTTGCCATCGCGGGTGCTTGCTAAAGCTACACGATTGGCATGATGAGGCGCGCCCACACGCTCGCGCACCTCGGCCATCAACTCGGCGTACAGAGCGCCTCTGTTGCCGATTCCCTCTTGGCGTTCACGGACGATACGACGGAAGAATGGAGCCTCAACGGTACGCACCACGAGCCCATATCCACTCATGTCATAAAGAAAATGGGCAACGTCTTCGTTCTCACTCGGACTCAGTGAAAGCATCGAGACGCCTCGACCAACCTCGATGACGAAGAAGACCTCCCATATCTTGATTCCCTTCGCGAGCAGGAACTCGACGATACTGGGCAGTTCACGCACGGTATCAACCATGACGGTGGAATTAATCTGCACCGTAAACCCCTCCTCTTGGAGGAGATCCAAGGCTCGTGAGGTCTGCTCGAAGTGGCCGTCCACTCCACGAATATGTTCGTGGACCCCGCGCATCCCATCTAACGAGATCGATACCGATCTAACCCCTAACGAACGCAGGCTCGCTGCTCGCTCAGGCGACAAGAGGGCACTTACAGCGGGAGCAAGTGCAACCCGCACCCCTCGCACCCTTGCCTCCACGATCAGCTCGTCAAGGTCGTCTCGCATCAAGACGTCACCACCGGTCATGATCAGGATAGGGCTAGGATGACCAAAACTTGCCACCTGATCAATCAAATTGATGCCCTCCGCTGTGGTGAGCTGATCGGGTAGACCACAGGATATGGCGCTGGCTCTACAGTGCTTGCAGGCGAGGGGGCATGCCTTGGTCATCTCCCAAAACACGAGCTGTGGGCTCCTGTCATAACGAGTCTCTCTCGCAGTTGTCGTCATGGGCATCAAGACTCTCCTCGTTTTCACTTCATTGGTTCACCATCGACCTGTGGAAACAGTATCCTTGGGGAGCCACAGCTCCATAGTAGATTTGTTAATCGCTAAAGTCGAATGCGGTCTAGCAGATATGTACCAAGATGGGACCTTCGACCCGGGCGTCCACGGACTTTCAGCCTTCACATGGGGAGCTCTCACACATCCTTGTCTGTAGCAGCAGGAGGCGAGGTTGTTCACCAGCCACGCCTCCAGCTGGCTGTCACAAAGTTAAGTCGACCAGTAGCTGGGTCGAAGGATAGAGGATGACGGTACTCGCTGCCAGGCCCTGCGTGTTGGCCACTGACTAAGCAAGGGAGTGTAGAGATGCCCCAAGACCGAATCGTGATCGTCGCGTTACTTGAGAACGAGAGCAGGAGGCGGAACGCCAAGCGATATATCGCAACTGTCACCCCCACCAGCTTTCCAGTTATTTTGCTGGTCGAGGGGCAAGAGCTCGAAGCTCGCGATCGTCAACGGCTAGACAACGCCAAACACGCTGCTCTTCTCGCCCCGGCTGCATCGATCACAAAAGGGTGGCTTGACGAGCTTCTCGTAATTGCAGAACAACACCCGGATTCCGTGGTGGTACCTGGCTCCCCCAACGTCAATGGACCCCAACGCTTAATCCTAGAAGAGAAGCAATCGGTGCGTTATCCCAATGAACAAGGTCCATACGCGATCAACATTCGCAAACACTTTGCCAACATCACCCAACCAATTAGCTACGCCACCGATCTAGTAGCGTGTGCCCGAGGATCATGGGTGCGCCAAGC
>DAHXNM010000173.1 GCA_027365375.1 Ferrimicrobium sp.
GATCGCAATAGTCGGCTCGTTAGCCAGCCGTCGTGCCACGAACTCATCCGCGTTGACCAGATCAACCGCCAGCACAACATCCTCTGCTGAGAGACTCTGAATCCGCAATACCTCCACCCAATATCGAGCGTAAAAGTAGAACGCACGATATATGGAGAGCTCCAGTTGCCACTTTCTGAACCCATCTGCACCAAAGCGAGCTCGCAGTGCCAGGAGTTGATTCCTACGCACAGTGTTACGTCGTCTATCGCTAACAAAATAACTTGCTGTGCCAGCAACACTCCATAACACCGGATCAAGCACACGAGGCAGCCGACCAAGTATGACCGCTGTCACTCGAATAAGCCGAGCGCGTGAGATCAAGCCCGCTTGCGCCCCGAGGAGTTACGCCTTGCGAACGTGGGACGACCTGTTCCTGGTAGAAAACGCTGCAAGCTAGCACGAGACCTAACACGCCGTCGGCGATTCACTCTTCGAAGGTTAGTAATGCGTGCGAGGGCTGCCACTCTATCTGGTCGGCGCGAGGCCTGACGCCAGATGCTCACAAATCGCTGTATCACTGTAACGATCGATCCAAGCAGCAACAACAGCAGCGCTAGAGGCAGGAGCAGATGAACCAACAGACCCACCAAAAGGAGAATGACTCGCTCCGCCCTCTCCATTACCCCACCTTTGCCACTCAGTCCGAGCGACTCCGCCTTAGCGCGCTGGTAGGAGATCAGCGAGGCGAATCCGTAGGCAAAAAAGGAAAGAACCGCAAAGAGTTCATCGTGGATACCGAGAAAATAGATAGCAAGTCCACCGAGTATGGCAAGATCGCTAACCCGATCGGCAAACGAATCAAAAAAGGCACCACGACTAGAGGAGATTTGTGAGGCCTTTGCCACCGGTCCATCGAGAAGATCTGGAACGGCACCGAGTAACAGCAATCCAAAACCTAGATAAAGGAATCCGAATCCTACTGCTACACCGGCACCAACAGAGAAAACAATCCCAATAACAGTGAGAAGATCAGGACTGATGCCAACTCGGGAAAGCGCCCGCCCAACAGGCGCAGTTCGGCGGTCTACCGATGCCCTAAAATTACCATCAAACACTCGAGCTACACCTCCGTGGGCCGTGCCCAGTGAGCTTGTGTCCATCCTAGCTGCTCAAAAGGCTCTAGAGGGCGGATAACAGCATGTTTTTGCACTCCTCACACGCCACGACGTGCTCTGCTAGTGTTGAAAGAACGACGCTCGCGCCGTTCTTACCTAAAGGAGGAGCTGGAGTGAAGGAGTATTCGACAGACAAGCTGCGCACAATCGTGTTGGTCGGTCCTCCAGGCGCCGGTAAAACCAGCTTGTTGGAGGCGTTGTGCCATCGTAGCGGAGCCATATCTTCGAAAGGGAGGGTAGAGGACGGAAACACCGTCTCTGACCGCACCTCTGAAGAGATCCACCACGGGTACTCGATAGACCCCACCACCATCTGTATCATTCACGAAGATGTAAAGCTCAACCTAATCGACACTCCGGGAAGCTCAGAGTTCCTGGCCTCTACCGCCCTGGCCATGGAGGCTGCGGACGGGGCCTTGATCGTCATTGATTCACAGAGCGTAATGAATCCTGAACTTGTCCTGCTCTGGAACCTGATAAACGACTACCAACTGCCTCGCATGATCTTTGTCAACAAGTGCGAGCGTGACCCAGAGACCTTTGCTAAGACAGTAGATCGCCTGCACGAGACGCTTAGCGAACATATAGACCCACTCGAACTTCCACTGCCCACCGCCAACGGCCTCGGCGGCGTGATCGACCTTCTGGCCAATCGAGGGTTCCTCGACGCCGGAGCCACTGATTCTGAAGTTGGAATCCCAGACGATCTCGCCGTTGATGAGCAATCAGCACGCGACGTCTTGCTCGACGAAATTGTCCAGGAAGATGACGCCATCATGGAGCGCTACCTCTCAGGAGAGGAGTTAGGCCCAGAAGAGCTCTCATCTGCGCTTGCGCTTGGCGTGAGAGCCACCCATCTCACTCCCCTCCTGTGTGGGTCTGCAACATCCGATGTCGGTATTCATCATCTCCTCGACGCTATGGTGGCACTGATCCCAGCACCAAAGGAGACCCGCGGTGCTGACCCAATGGCGCTCGTCGTATCGGCCACCCATGACCAGTACCTTGGGCGCCTTGCCGTCTTGAAAAACTTGGGATCTCCTCTCAGGCCAGATGCGCTAGTAGCTTCCATCAACGCCAGCGAAGAACGACTGCACCAACTCCTGATCCCAACTCCAACAGAACTGGCTCCAGTGACCATGATCGACCACGGAGATATCTTTGTTGTCGCCAAGCTGCATGCAGCCGTCGGGAGCATTTTGAGTAAGGGAGGAAGTGCCTCGGCTAACATCAATCTCCACCGAACAGTTACCCCGAGCTTCGCCATCTCTCTCAACGCCGCAAATCCCAAAGACGAGGAGCGACTGGCAACAAACCTATTTAAGGTAGTCTCTGATGACCCTGGGCTTGAGATAGAACGTGAAGTTGGCACCCATCGACTACTACTCAAGGGACTTGGAACCAATCATCTCGGGATCACCATGGAACGTGTCCAGCGGCGCAGCCAGATCATGCTCCAGAGCCACGAACCAATAACCCAGTATCGTGAGACCTTCCGTACCAGCGCTCATGCCGAAGGACGATACAAGAAGCAGACCGGTGGGCATGGACAATTTGGGGTAGCAACGATAGTCGTCGAGCCGCTTGAGCGTGATGCCGGCTTCGAATTTATCGACGAGATAGTCGGTGGGGCGATCCCACGAAACTTCATTCCAGCCGTCGAGAAGGGTGTCCATGAGGCGATGACCGCCGGCGGCCTGGTTGGATATCCACTTACCGACATTCGAGTGCGCCTCATAGATGGGAAGTTTCATAGTGTAGACTCCTCAGAGATGAGTTTCAAGATGGCTGGCTCCATCGCGCTGAGAGAGGCTCTTGAACAGGCAGGCTCTCAACTTCTCGAACCCATCCTTCGTCTCACAGTCACGGTCACAGCCGCACAACAGGGAGACGTACTCGGCTACCTCAGCTCCAAACGCGGAAAAATTCTCAACACCGCCTCCACCGACGCTACCTGGGTTCAAATTGAAGCGGACGCTCCTGCCGCCGAACTCACATCCTTCGCCCCCGATCTGCGTGCGATGACCAACGGCCTTGGTTCATTCGTGAGTCGACACCATCACTACGATGCTGTTCCCGACCATATCGCCGAGAAGCACAAAACCGTCAACCCATAGCGACGGTCAGTTAGCCGGCCAGTGTGCTCGCAACTTTGCTAGCGAATCCGATAGAGTCTCGGGCAATACACGCGTCTCTGCAATCGTCGACATGAAGTTGGCGTCACCCGACCAGCGAGGGACAAGATGAACATGGACGTGATCAGCTATGCCGGCCCCAGCCGCGCGACCCAAATTCATGCCAACGTTGATCCCCTCAGGATGATAGGCCGCCACCAGCGCATCATGTGAACGACGAACAAGCCCCCGCATCTCGTTGGAGAGTGCTTTATCGAGTCCCGCAAGCTCACCTATATGC
>DAHXNM010000181.1 GCA_027365375.1 Ferrimicrobium sp.
GACAAGATGGCGATGGGTCTTGCTACCGAGCAATATCTCCAGTTGGCGCCGATCTCGAGAGAGCGCCAGGATCGCCTCGCGATGCTCTCGCATGAGCGAGCCGCTAGGGCGATGAAGAATGGGCGGATGGCCAAGGAGATCGTTCCAGTGTCGGTGCCTCAGCGTAGGGGTGATGACGTGATTGTCGAGGTCGATGAGGGTGTCAGACCAGAGACGACGATGGAATCTCTGGGCAAGCTACGCCCAGCCTTCGACAAGAATGGTGCTATTACCGCCGGCAATGCATCACAGATCAGCGATGGTGCCGCAGCGCTTATTGTTATGTCCGCCTCCAAGGCTGCCGAGTTGGGCCTTGCTCCACTCGCTGAGATCGTCGGCTATGGCCAGGTTGCCGGCCCCGATACCTCCCTGCTCCATCAGCCATCGAATGCCATCAACGACGCTCTGCGACGCGTTGGAATGACCGTGGGTGACATCGACCTCTTTGAGATCAACGAGGCCTTTGCCGCGGTTGCAGTCGCATCTATGGATCATCTTGGAATTGACGAAGGTGTAGTGAACGTCAATGGTGGCGCGATAGCGCTCGGCCACCCGATTGGAGCTTCAGGTGCTCGACTTGCCTTGACCCTGATCACCGAGTTGAACGAGCGAGGCGGTGGTGTAGGCGCTGCTGCCTTATGTGGGGGTGGAGGCCAAGGAGATGCATTGCTTGTTAGGGTGCCATAGCGATTGAGATGTCCTCTCGTCGTGTCCTGCGGGCGTGGCGACATTAACTGGGAGCGGGTTGTGAGTCTGCTATTGGTTAGCAGACTCTGTCGAGGGCTGTAATGCTAGCGTTTCAGGCTAATAGCGAGTGGTGACCGCATCGTGTCTTAGCTCGGACTCGTTCAGTTGGAGCGTCTAGGGATTTAACGCAGCCTCTATGATCTGTAGGGATCCTAGGTCAAGTGATGGGTAGGCTCGTAGCGGCCACCCGAGGAGCCAAGCCACGCAATTTGGCCAAGTGAGCGTGTGTCGACTCCACAGCCTGTCCATCCGGGGCTGAGCCGATCATCCAAAGGGATCAGAACTGCGCTAAGGATCGCTCGGCGGTCGCGGAGGGCGACGGCCGAGCTCGCCAATTTAATGCTAGGGTTGCTGAATTATCTTGACCGAGGTGATCGTACAGGTCGACTTTGGACCCCCACCTGGTGAGCCGTTTAGGTCGAGTGCAGTGATGACTTCGTCGCCTTCAGTCAGTTGACCGAAAAGACTGTACAGGGGAGGTAGGGAGACCCCACTTGCTCCGGAGATAATGAAGAACTGACTCCCATTGGTGTTAGGTCCGGCATTTGCCATCGCGAGGCTGCCTCGCTGGTACTCCCCTGGGTTCGGAAGTTCATCACGGAACTGATATCCTGGGCCACCGGCCCCTGATCCGGTAGGATCGCCGCCTTGAACGACGAAGCCCGGAATTATCCTATGGAAGTTGATACCGTCGAAGTAGTGATAGCGAGCTAGAAAGACGAAGCTGTTAACCGTGATCGGAGCCCGGTTGGCGAATAGCTCGAAACGCATAGTTCCATGGTTGGTCTCCATGATTGCTTCGTAGTTGGCCCCGTCTTCGAGACAGTACGAGGGGCTAGCGTCGAAGTGCCGAACCTGTGGACTCGAACCATCAGCCTCCGGGCATGGATAGTTCTCTTTCTTTTTGCCGAGCATCGTGCGACTCTCCTTTTGCTTCTCTTCTGGTTCTACTTGGTAACCTGGATGGTTACGGTGTTGATTTTGTAGGTGGTCTTCGGTGGGATTCCGTTGTTGGCGGTGCTACCGCCTGCGTTGATCTTCGCGATTACCGAGAGCCCCTTAGTCACCTGACCGAAAACACTGTAGGTGTTGGTCAGCCCCTTCTCCCCGGAGGTGCCGGATACGATAAAGAACTGGCTCCCATTGCTATGCGGTTTGCCGGTGTTTGCCATAGCGATGGTGCCCAGGTGATAGGAACCCGCAGGAGGGTTCTTGTCGGCAAAGCTGTATCCAGGGGTACCAAAGTCGTTATTGGTAGGACTGCCACCTTGAATAACAAAGCCAGGAATAACCCTGAAGAACGTCGTGCCGTTAAAGAAGTGGTAGAGCGATAGGACGTAGAAGTTGTTTGCAGACTTAGGACCCAAGTTTGGTTCGAGCTTCACGTCGAAGGTTCCAGCGGTCGTCTTGACGACGGCAAGGTAGTGATAGCTTGGGTTGAGACACTCGGGCGGATACTTCTTGAAGTGAGTTTTGTGCGGTATGACCTTGTTCGGGTTGGGACACCCGTTTGACAGCAGATAGCTGGTGGTTTTGGCGGGCGTGGAGGTTGTCTTGGTCGCCGCAACCGACTTCTTTGCCTGCGGTTTTGTGAGCAGGTAGATCCCAACAAAGACCACGACGGCTGCGACCACCACAATCACTCCGTTGCGGATCAATCGCCGTCGCTTGGCGCGCGAGAGTTCCGCTTCCTTCAATTTCTGTTGATTCGCTCGAATTCGAGCCCGCTTTTCGCTTGGCACGTGAACACTTTAATAGCCTGAGTACCCCTCATCCTCTTGGGTGAGCGGATTCAAACTGGTAGATTGGTCGCGTGGCTCTCATAATTCAGAAGTATGGCGGAACTTCAGTGGCCGATGCCGATCGTATTCGGACCGTTGCCGATTACGTTGCTCGCTCCAAGCGAAGGGGCGACGATGTTGTGGTGGTGGTGTCGGCGATGGGGAAGACCACTGATGATCTGGTTCGCCTCGCAGGAGATGTGAGTACGACGATTCCTCCACGTGAGATGGATATGTTGCTAACTGCTGGCGAGCGGATCTCAGTCTCCCTCCTCTGCATGGCGCTGGCCGATCTCGGAGTCGCCGCGGAGTCGTTCACTGGTTCGCAGGCGGGCATCATAACCGACACCGATCACACCAGGGCCAAAATTGTCGAGATCAAGCCTGATCGCATTAAGAGTTGTCTTGCCGCCGGGGTAGTACCGGTGATCGCAGGATTTCAGGGAGTGTCGACAGAGCGCAATGTCACCACGCTTGGGCGCGGAGGATCCGATACTACGGCGGTGG
>DAHXNM010000197.1 GCA_027365375.1 Ferrimicrobium sp.
CATCGATCGGCCGGGTATCGAGGTATGCCTGCGTAGGGTGACGAGAGATCGCTAGAGCTACCTTATCTCGGGTGGCAAGTTCGCCCGCTGGATCAGAGTCAAACAGGAACCGCTTGCCGTCCTCGTCGACGATCCATGCTCCCGCGCCTCGTAGAGCTTCGGTCGCTAGCCCCAGCGGAGAGGTCGATAGTGCGATTGCCGTTGGGTGAAATTGGGTGAATTCGAGATCTCCCACGATCGCGCCGGCGCGATAGGCTGTGACAATACCGATACCCAAGTTTGTCGCAGGCGAGGTGTGGTCAGTCCAGAGGCCGGTTGCTCCGCCAGTTGCAAGTACAACCTTTGGTGTGCGAATGAGTACTGTAGAACTATCAAGTTCTACGATGACTCCAGTTGCCCCGGCGTCGCTGGTGATGATCTCGATGAGGTTTCCAGCTAGGACTGTTAGGTTGGATTTGGTCCGTATCTTCGCCTCGAGTGCGCTCATTATCGCGGCGCCGGTGGCATCACCATTTGCGTGCCAGATCCTATGTCGTGTATGACCAGCTTCGCGCCCCGGTGTCCTCTCGAAATTAGTGCCTTGATCGCTGAGGAATGCGATTGCCGCTGGTGCTTCGCGCACCATCAGGTTCACCGCAATTGGATCACTCAAACCAGCGCCAGCCTGCAAGGTATCGGCGAGGTGTTGATCAGCATCGTCGGGTGGTTCACACGCAGCAGCAACCCCACCCTTGGCCCAGTGACTCGACGTGATCCGCGTGCTCTGAGCGACGACCGCGAGACGTAAATTGTCAGGCAATGAGAGAGCTACCGTCGATGCCGCTATCCCGGCACCAACTATCACGACGTCAAAGGAGGTATCGCTCGTAATCGGGATGTGCATCAGCGACTCCAAGAGCGGAGTTCAGGATGCACCATGCGCTCTACCGCTAACCTCGCACGGGCAGCGGTGGCTGGGTCCACGAAAACCTCATCAGCCGTTGATGTGATTGAGTCGAGCAACCTTTGTGGAGTGATACGGTTCATGTACGGACATCTGGCCTCGGGGTTTACAGCTTCAAAACGAACCTCAGGGTTGGCAGCTCGTAAGTCGGACATGATCCCGATCTCAGTGGCAACCAAAACGTGTTGAGCGCTGGTTGTCTTTGCCTCCTCGATCATTTGGTTTGTCGAGAGGATGCTGACGCGCTGACGGGTTGATCCACTGCTTGCGGTAGCCATCTGGTAGAGCGCTGGAGTAGTGCATCCACACTCAGGGTGCACCATCAGGGTAGCCGTCGGGTTATTGAGCATCTTCCTCTCAAGATGTTCTGGTGAGATATCGGCATGCACGTGACACTCACCCATCCATATGTGCATGTTTGGATGAGCGGTCATCCGCTTCACATAGGCACCCAGAAATTGATCGGGCAGAAAGAGTAGATCACGATCGTGGGGTATCGACGCTACGATCTCTACGGCGTTGGCTGACGTGCAGCAGACATCGGCCTGTGCCTTTACAGCAGCCGAGGTGTTTACATAGGCTACGACAATTGCGTCAGGATATTGCGCTCTCCAGGCGAGCAGGTCGGATTCGGTGATCGAGTCGGCCAGCGAACATTCAGCATCGTCGGCTGGAAGGACTACTCGCTTGGTGGGGGATAGTATCTTTGCTGTCTCCGCCATGAATCGGACTCCACAAAATACGATCGTGGTGGCATCGGTGTCACCAGCACGTTGCGACAGGTATAGCGAATCTCCGCTGATGTCAGCCACGTCTTTTATCCAGGCTGGTTGATAGTTGTGTGCGAGGATAATGGCGTTTTCTTGCTCGAGTAGGCTGCGAATCTGTCGTTGGTAGTCGATCATGTCTGAGGGTGGCGCAATAATACTCATTATGAGCATTAGTCTATCGTCGCACCTCGCCTGCTCGATCGGACGCGGTAGAGAAGTGCTGGTCGACCATGTGGCTGCAGGACCGCGATTTCGGTTGGTTCGAGGAATCCTGATTCCAGGATCTTTCTGCGAAAGTTCTGAGTGTGCAGCGAGCTTCCCAGCAACATCTCCGTGCGCTGTTGAAGATAGGAGAGTGTGAACGCAGCAGGCTCGATCTCTTCGATGACTGGCCTACGATCAAGAGACCGACGTAGCGTGCTCAGCGATGCTGCCAGTAGGCCAAGGTCGTGGTCAGAGATTGGGGGGAGGTCGATTGAGGGGTTCACTGAGGTGGTGGTAGCTGGTTCTCGATGGTCTTCGTCGGGAAGCAGGTGGTAGAGTGGGGCCCAGATGAGCTCGTCACCATTGGCAAACTGGCTCCGGGTGAATCCGTAGTAACAGATATCGATAGCAGGTGGATCCTGACTCAAATCTTGATTGGTAATGCTCTGCATAAGCCGCGATACTGACAGGCCGACTGTTCGCTCGAGAAAGCGGATAGCGTACTCCTCTAGGGCGACATCGAGTCCGTCGATCGCCACCCGAAGGAGGGTAAGACGCCCCAGAGGGCAGGTTAAGAGCACGTGCGGTTGTTGCTTGCCGAGGTCGAATAGTACGACCGCGATCGAGATTGACGGGCCTTGGCGGCTATGACTCATGCGTGTAACGCTACCAGGCGACCTTATTTAGGCATGAAGATTGCTATCGTCGGAGGCCACAACGCGTTTGATGGGGGCTTTCGCGGAGTGGTCGGGGACAGTTTTTGCAATTGACATTGGATCGTCTATCGATGCCAAGGCAGCCTCAAACCATTCGGTCATACTGTTCACGAGGTTAGATGGCGGGGTATCCCAGGCGTGAAGTTCGCGATGGAGGGTCGCTCCCTTTGAGCCGTTCATCCCGTTGCGGTCAAAATATCGAGTGAGAGCGCAGTCTTCAAAGCGGCCCCTTCTGTAGTGCACTGGACTGTGCACAAAGGCCCAGTGATAGGCCATCGCGCCGAGGAGGGAGTGGATCTCTTGATCCTGTTGGTGGTGGTAGGATAGCGCCCAGTCAGCTAGCGTTTCTGCTGCCATTGGTCGTGCAATCCCAAACCCCTGACCGAAGTCTGCTCCTAGGCGGGTGGCCACTTCGGCTAACGCAGGACTCTCGATCCCCTCCACTACGACCTTCTGTCCCGAGTCTGAAGCCGTGAGAATCAGGGTGCCTAGTAGATTGATAACCCTCCTGGGATGGGTGTTTATGCGAGCGACAAACTTATGATCGACCTTGACGAGTGTTGCTGGTATCTCGACGAGGCGTAGCCAGTTCGAATAGCCGGATCCCATATCGTCAATTGCGAGATGGAGTCCTAGCGATTGGAGCTCACGGAGACGTAAGAGATCTGGAATGAGATGATGTTGGTCGGTTTCGAGGAGTTCTAGAGTGAGTCGATGAGCGGAGAAGTCCCACTTGGCGAGGGTAGCGGCTAACCACGAAGGAAGCTGTGGATCGTTGAGTGTGGACGCGTCGATATTGATTGTAAGACCTATATCTAATCCTTTTTGTCTCCATTCATGTTCCGCTGCCAGCAACGACTCCAACCCAATGCGAAAGAGTTGATGGCGTTCCCTGGCGCCGAGGATGCCGAGAAACGCATCAGGGCCAATAACTGTCCCGTTGGAGCGCACGAGCCTTGCCAGGCCCTCAACCATAGCGACCTGGCCAGAGGTTAGGTCGATGATTGGCTGAACATACATCCGGAGCCCACCGGTCAGGAGTAGCTCGCGATAGCCAATTGCCTGCTCTCTAGCCAGGACGCGATCGGGGGTTGCAATCCGGTAGAAGAGATTTTCCCAACGCTGCTGGAGGCTCTGATTGAATCGAGCGATCCAGTCAGATGAGAATTGACCTGGATAGTTGCCAAATGTCAAGAGTAGGGCCACCGGGCGGCCTTCAAGATTCTGAATCGGGATCGCTGCGGCTGAGCGAAGAGCCAGAGTCTCGCTGGTTGCTCTCGAGGTTCCATAGAAACTACCATCGGTGATGGCATCTTCGATGAGGATGTGCGCCTCCCGCCAGGCACGTGCACTGAGCATTTGGCCAGTCGGATGTAGGGGGTCGATTGCAACCTGGAACTCAGGGGCATTTATTCGGTCTGTGATTACCTTACCACTCTGGCCCGCGTAGGCTTCGACAACAAGGGTACCCGCATCTCCCTGTCTGGCTAGGCAGACGGCACCTATTCCAGGAAGCGATCCTATTGTGTCGAGTTCTGCCTGAATGATGTCGATCCAGAGTTGGTCCACCGCTGGGAGCGGATTTGCAAAGATACCAAAGTAGGCCTCGGTCACGGCGGTCATTGCGTGTAGTTCTACCGACAAGTCATCTTCGATTCTTCGTTCGATAATACTGACAGCTCTCTGGAGATCGCGAGACTGGCTTCTCATCTGATTGAGTGCATCTGTAACAGCCATCCGGTAGCTGCTGGCTGCGTTTACTAGGCTCTCGGTACTCAGACCGGTTAGAGCGAGTGCGGTGCCAGCCTCCTCGGCGTATCTTTCTAGCGTTACTCTTTCAAGTTCGGGTGTTAAGAGCATTGAGATATGTGCAATCCACTCTCGTAACTTTGACCCGTAACGCTCCTCGAAAGAGAGGTTGGAGGGATTCTCTCGATCTTCGCTGGATGCAACGATGGCTAGGTAGAAGGCGTCGACAACTTGGCTACTCACGGCGTCGACATCGGGCAGAAGTGTGCTAAAAAGCGCGGCGGCACTAGAGCCATATGCAGACGTGGCCGCCGGAACTCTTGTCTCAGGGCTGGCGACGGTGTCGGAGCGT
>DAHXNM010000200.1 GCA_027365375.1 Ferrimicrobium sp.
GTGCTGTTGCGGTATCGTTAATATCATTTGAGGTTATACCAAAATGAAAGTAATCCATTCCACTAACTTTTTCAGAGGCGGCTTTTATAAGGGCCATTATATCATGCTTAACTTCATTCTCAATTTCCTTTACCCTTTTCCGGAGTTGTTGCTGACCAAGTTCCATATTGAGCATTATCTCAATCTCTCTGCCCAAGGGATTGCTAAGTTCGCCGGGACCGCTCTGGGGCCAGCGTTGATAGCCGCAAAGGGCGTGTTGTCGTTTTTGACTGATGTGGTTATCACCGCTATGTTGACAGTGTTCTTCTCGCTTGAGGGACCGCGTGGCATCGACGTAGCGGTAGGTCTGCTACCCAGTGGCCAGGCGCAGAATTTGCGCAACGCTCTTCATGAGACTGCGGTTGCGGTCAGTGGTTACGTACTCGGCAATCTCGCGACCTCGATCATCGCTGGTGTGGTGGTATATGTGGCCTTCCGCTCACTTGGGCTGCCATTTGCACTGCTAGTGGCTGTGTGGGTGGGATTGGTCGATCTAATTCCACTCGTCGGTGGCCTCCTGGCGGGCATACCTGCCGTTGGGTTGGCCCTCCTTCATGGATTGGTCCCCGCGCTTATTCTTCTGGTGGTTTTTCTGGTCTATCAGCAGATCGAGAATCACCTCCTCAATCCGGTGGTGCTCTCACGAACCGTGCAACTCAATCCGATCTGGATCTTACTGGCGGTACTGATAGGTGCACAGTTAGCTGGAGTGCCAGGTGCACTGGTAGGGATACCCATCGCGAGTGGTGTTCAAGTCTTAGCACGTCGGCTGATCGCCCCTTGGTTACGTTCCAGACTCAATCCGACGGATTCAGACTCCGTGGTTGGAGAGGGTGGCGAAGTGTAAGTGCTGTGAGTTGACTAGGTCCACGAGCTGAGGGAGGGCCCCTAGGGTTGCTTGGAAGGATCCTGGATATGAGGTGTAGTCGGAGTCATGTAATAGGATTGTGACTCCAGGGCGGAATCTCGATCGTATCTCGGCCATCACCGAGGCCGATGATGCCTGACGGCGCCAGTCTCTTCCCCAGGTTCCCCACAGGACCAGCCGGAGTCCTTCGGTGTGAGCGGCGACTAGATCGGCTCTAGTGATCACCCCATAGGGTGGCCGGTACCATGTCGGCCGGGTGCCGGTAGCGGCTTCGATTGACTCAATCGCTCGTGCCAGATCGTAGCGGATGCTTCTAGCGTTGCGCCAGAGGTGATTCTTGTGCCAATACCCGTGGGTTCCGATCTCGTGTCCTCGTTCGGCAATCTCGCGGGCGAGCTCAGGTTGACGATCGACCATCTCTCCAAGCAGAAAGAAGGTCGCCTTGACCTGGTTGTGCTCGAGGATGTCGAGGATGAGCGGAGTCGAGATCGGGTCAGGCCCGTCGTCAAATGTCAAGGCAACCGATTCTGGGTGGCCAAAACCGAGGATCCAGGGGGCGCTTACCGGTGCAAGCATCCAGGTGTGCGCTAAAAATGATCCGATATGGATCGTGAGCTTTGCACCGACCGCTGCAGCTACCGCCGTAGTGGCCTTCACGCGCGTACCGCGCTCGTACCGTGAAGGGTGGCAAAGGGTGCCAAGATGAGGTGCTTGGCGGCGAGGTGTTTTATCTCAACCTCAATAACCCTGGACGCCTGAGCGGATGTCATGCTGGTGAGATTCAGCTCTAGAATCGCCCCTGGGTTCGGATTTATGTTGAAGCGGTGTGAAACAATGCGAGCTGGAATGATGGTTTGGTGGTGGAGCGATGCCCAGGCAAGATCAAAGGCATTCATCGTGTTCTGAGGGAGATAGGAGTTCACCTGGACCCCAAGCGTGTGCGCGAGATCAGCTCGCCCGGTAGATAGGTCGTTCTCTGGGAGGATGAAGTTGAAGTCCGAGGAGGTACCTGTGCCACCGTTGATCACCTCGACGCCCTGATGGTAGGCGTAGCGAACTGCGTTCGGGTCGGAGATCGCTTGCTGACCTGTAACAACAACCCCGATGCCGGAGCTTGTCACCAATCTATCGACGTTCGGGCTAGCTAGCGCTTGTGATGGGAGTCGAACGGAGAGATAGACATAGTTAGACTTGCTGGCGGTCTTGGTCAAGTTGAGGCCGTGGTAACCGATCACTCCTGAGACGAGGTTCGCGATCACGAAAATGGCGATCAACATCGCCGCTGCGCGCGTGAGGCGAAGGGCCCACACACCGCGCCGCGTTGTCTGTGCCAAGCGAGCTTCGTGTAGGAGCTCGAGGATTGGTTGGTGAGGAGCGGGTTGGAACTGGCTGAGTTGCTTTGCTACCTGTTCAGACGGCTCACTACTTAGGCTCCGCACCTGTTCGACTAACTCGTCCTTGTCGTGGCACCACACGGTAGCCCCCGCAGATTCCATCGCCGCTACATTTTCACGTCCATGTCCAGCGATTGGGCGGTAGGAGATAACAGGGCGTTCAGCAGCCATCGCCTCCAACGAGGTGAGTCCTCCAGCGTTTTGGATCACGACATCGGCGGCTGCCATGTACAGTCGAACATCGTCTGTCCAGCCAACCGCTAACCCTCGTGGATCGTTCCCAAGTTGTGCCTGTAGATCGCTGTTATATCCACAGAGCGCTATGGGGAAGAATTCATCATGGCTCGCCAGTAGATGAAAGGTTTCGGCTATGTCACCAACTCCCCAGGACCCGGATACGATCAGTGGCACTGAGCGATCGCAAGGGATGCCTAGTGCCTCCCTCGCCGCTTCTCTGTCGACTTGGGAGAAGAACTTGGTGTCGACGAAGGGCCCAGTGACTACGATCTCTCCAGAGGCACCTGCTCGAGTGCGAGCCTGTACGGCTGCGGTCTCGGAGACGCAAAGATGAAGATCGACGTCGGGATGCACCCAGAGTGGATGAACAGAGTAATCAGTTAGAAAGGTCGCGATCGGTCGATTAGAGACCACAGG
>DAHXNM010000219.1 GCA_027365375.1 Ferrimicrobium sp.
GTCGGCGCGCGGCTGGAGTGCCCTGCTCTGGCTTTCAGATCAATTTATGAAGGATGAATTCGCGAACCGGGCAAGTAAGAGGACGGACATCCTACCTAAACATGTCGTTCACGCAGCAATGGTGCATAGATATAAAGCAGATACCAAAGGAGAATCCAATGCGAGTTATTGTGTGTGGCGGTAGGGACTACGTGGACGCAGATGCAATCCGCGAAAGGCTTAAGCAGTTACAAGTAGTAGAGCCAAGAGCCGGGCCTCAATCCCCGCTGCATCAAGAACATCTGCCAATTCGTGCAAGACAACAATTAGGTTACCTCGTGTTAGAGGTTCGTTAGGCACGGCTCAGACTCTGTTCAACTAAATAGACCCCTCGCTTCGAAAAAGGAGGAGGGCTTTCTTTGCGCTCGATCTCTGCTAAAGCTGAGATACCAGAGATACACCAGCCTTCAGTGGTTCTCCATGGATCATCTACCCAAGCAGGGGGAGCTACCCCTTTGGTTAGACAGACATACTCTACTAAACCGGCTATGAGCGCATCATAGCCGGAGTTCCCAGTGGTTGTCGGAGGATCCTGTATCAGCTCGACAAGGCGAACGGAGGTCACCGCGTTTAAGTCATCCAACAGAACTAGCCAAGTTAGGAAGGCTCGATGCTCATTATTCGCCGCTAGCGCCTGCTCGATGAACTCGGCTGTCCCCTTTGCGGTAGACCTATTATCGACGTACTCACTCGTCAACGTAACGCCCAAACCGATGGCGTCGAGCAACCTACCCAGAACCGGAATGCTGGGCTGGACCCGATAGGACTCGATCCGTGCAACTTCGGAAGCACTAACGCCTGCTTGCGCTGCAAGATCACGTTGTGTCAATCCAGCTTGATCCCTGGAGTGCCTTAGCAAATCGCCAGCAAAGTGATTCCAATCTTGGTTCATGGTTCTATGCTAGCAGATGTGATAGCAACTTTGGAGGTTCCCTTACAAGCCGACCACGACTTCCTGGGTCCCCAATACTCCAGTCACCTCGACTGAACTCGGCATCGGCAACACTGTTAGTTCCTTACTCGCTGAGGCAGATGCTCGTCGGCGCGAAGCCGCCCTACATCAGTCTCGTAAGGGTCATTGATACCGACTACCGATACCAGTGCCCGTTGGATGGCATCAATGTTGTCATCGTCATCAAAAAACTCGTCAGGCTCTCGCAGTGCACGATTGAGATCCAAAACTTGATCCACCGAAGGTAAAATCAATGGTCGTGAAGGTATGCCAAGTCAGAGGCGTACTCGGTTCGAAAAGCTTCGAACCAGGCAAGGAACTCGGGGTCTGCAAACGAGCCGTGGAAGTGTGCGTCGTTTTGGTCATGGCGAACGTCGAGGTTGCTCACTGCAATATGCCGATCCATGCTCCGATTCTATACGGGAGACAACCATTAGCGGATCGCAGAACCGTTAAGGCTCCGGTACCTAACGAAGCTCGTCAGGCCACCAATCGGGCAGGGCGTCCGCAGGAATAACTCGTTTCCCATTGCCACCCGACCATCGGGGTGTCTCGTGAGGCTTGCGCAAAAGCACGCAGGTCCAAAACCACTCAACGCGAGGTAGCAGCTGAGCCGCCTGAGCGGGATCTGCGACCCAATCGCGAACCGTGTCTCTGTCGTAGGTCTCAAACAGCCAGCGCCAGTCCTCCACCGTACCATCTTCCAACACGGTCTTGATGATGAGCGACTGATGCTTTATGGTGTCTAGTTGATCTGCGTGGTAACGGTAGAACAGGCGTTGGGTATCGAAAGGTATTCTCATAAATGGGGACCTTTGGGAGATCGGTGTTCTCGTAACGTAAGTCCGTCCATCCAGTCTCTTACCATACGTTGCAAGTCCTGCTCAACGGTAGTGAACGATTGTGGTTCGATTGACAAGCCCACAGCGTCGTCTTTGTCTGTAAGATCGTGCGTGTACGTGAGCTGTTGTAAAAATAAGCGTGGCGAAAAGGCATCCCCGTAGGTGTGTTGCGCACGATTCATTATCTCATCGATGCTCATCAGTCCCGCTTTAATAATGGCATGTAAGTCGATGTAATCGCGAGCTTGAACGCGCCTCCCCACGGTGTAGGCTTTTTGCACGGCAATATCGCGCACGTCGGCCACAGCGAGGCCTCGCCATGTATGAAACTCGAAGTCATGCGCGAACGGGTAGGCAAGTAAAGTGACCGAAACTCCATCGAGTCGCCAATTGATTTGCTTCGGTGACTTGTACGTCTGTTCTGCCCGTGTGAAACGTTTCAATAAGTTGTCCAACTTCGGCAGCGCCGGCAATGCTTCTACTGGGTGTCGGGTGAAGAAGTCAAGATCCTTGGAACGGCGATGCCCTTCCTGTAAAGCTAACGCAGTCCCGCCAGATAAATAGAATTTCTGCATAGGCGGCCATGATGCCAGGATGGTGGCGGTTTCCACTGCTCCGGCCATTAGCACAGATTCAATCATCAAACCACCTTATCTTTTTGCCAAAACATGTGTTACCCAAAAGTCATCGAGAGCCCGAGCGGATCTTGCCCGTCTATCACGTATTCCATGGGCACGAACAATGTCGCCCCTGACCAAAGCAACCAACTCAGCTCGTATAATCTCACAACGCGGCGAAAACTCCGGATGGTACTTCAGAAACGTTCGCAACTGCTCAACGGTCTCAGCACCCGACAATCGCCACATTTCACGCTGCAATTGCCTCAGCCGCATGCGATCTCTCCGAGCTAATCGAGTTTCAACCTCTATCACGATTTCTTCCTCATCGCCCGGTCCTGACTTCTTCAACCTCACCAAGGGCGCGGCTCGCAGCTCGAACAACCTCTTCTAATGCTCGGCGTGTCGCGGCCAGTGCATGCTTCGCCTCCACTCTATCACGGCAGAAACTCCGCAATACCTCAGCGCTGTCCTCCAGTGACGACCACGCAAGATCATTCTCGAACGGCGCGCCATCAAAGCGTAATCCGGTTAGTTCCTGTAAGCGCGTGAGGGTCTTGTATGCTTCTTGAAAGCGTTGTGCCTGGCGCTTGTCCACCACGTGTGTTGAATCCAGTTGTTTGGCGACCGCCTCCGATACCAGTTTGCCTCGATCTCGCAATTCTTGTTGGTGCGCATCCGAGCGCATCCTGTCGAGTTTCTTTGTGATCTCGAGCAAGAGACCCATGGTGATCTCGGGTGAGCGTACCTCAGCCTTAACCATCACGTCCATGCGTGTTTTTGTCCGGGGGTTAACCACCATCAGTCCCCAGCCGTCCGGCAACTCTTCGGCCTTGGCCACAGACAGGTCAGGGACAACCAGCCACCACCGATGCGTGTGGCAAAACCACCAATCGGCCTTGTTGAATTGGTCCAGTTCATGCAGCCAGTCCGACCGGGATACCTTGATCTCATGGCCGTCTAGCAGGTTGCCTCTCGATTGCGTGAACCCAACGTAGAGCGCATCGACCCTGCGTTGGGGAAACACGTCTCGTGGAGTCTGAACCTCGGAGAGAAAGGCCCCGCCCGGCAGAGGCGTGCCGGGTTTGATGTAGTGCCGGCGCAGGCGTGCAAGAAGTTCGCTGGTGTTCATCGCGTGCTCTCCATTCGTACATGAATCTTCTTGTCGCTATAGAGAGTTATGTCCGCCACCGTGCCTTCTTCGTCAGACACTCCGATCCAGATGCACTTGCCACTCATGCGTTCGATGTGCACCTGGAGACCCTTGCCGAACATGAACTCGTCAAAGTCTTCCAGTGTTTCCTCCGTGAGCACTTTCCTCTTAGCCATCGTCGTCCTCACCCTTTTTGCTCGTCGTCCTCCACTTCAGCTTTACCTCCGGGCCCGTTCCTCCAGGGTCAATCTCCTTGGCTATCGCCTTCACAAGCGAATCCAGTGCAAGAAGAATTTCGCAAACGTCTTCTACGACCGGGGAGTCCTCTTCGAAGCGCACAACGATTGCCGCCTCGTCCTCACAGACTTCATTCGCCATTACGACGCCACCCCCATGTCTTGCACGTGCTTGATGATCCGCACCTTATCCCCGTTGGGCATGACCTCTAGCTTCACTGTGAAAAGCACCTTGTGCCCAGTAAGACTCTGAGCGAGATGAGCAACTCGGAGGCCACTAGGGTTGTCGGTCCTGTCCGTTCGGGCCGTCTCTTTGCCGTCTGGGTGCCGATCGCTCGGATTGCAGTCCATGTAGACCACACCCCTGGTAGAACTCGCTTCCTTCACAACCTTGGTGATTGTGCCGACAAACCGCTTAGCCTCGGGATCGAGAACGTCGTCTACCACTACAGCCAGTGGTGACCGTGGGGCGCATAGACCTGCCACCTTGGCCACAGTGTTGGCCAATCGTTCGTTGTACTTATCGTCGGTTTCGTCCGCGATCTTGTCTCCTACTAACGTCAAGGCCGAGAGAATCAGCCTGGCTTTGGTGTCGTCATCCATTGTCCTCCTCCTTTACGAGATGTCTGCCCTTTATATAGACATCTGTGCCACAGACAGCTCAACGGGCACCAACACCCCGCCCTCAGCTCGCTTGTACCAACGGTCACCGACAAGCTCGCTATAGTCAAGCTCTGGAAGAGACAACCGCACATAATATTGCCGCCTGGACTCGCCGACTGCCTTTCCTGATCCAGCCTCTGTCAGCGTCCTGGCCTCGCTTGTGCTCATGTTGGAGAGACTTGTCGACCAATAGGGTGTTAGGTTCCTCAGCACTGACGCATCTCGCTCGGTGTGCAAGAACAGGACCGCAGCGCCCGTCCTGGCTGCAAGCAGTTCTAGCGCTCCCATGACATGAACCATTTCTGCGTTGGACTTTCCGTCCTTCGAGTGGAACCGAGATAGCGTATCAAGGATGATGAGCCGTTTCCCTTCGCCCCATGCCGTGAAGCGATCCAGCGTCCCCTTTTCCGTGAGATCCCAACTCGGAGCCTCGGGATCTTTCACTACCAGGTCGAAATTGGCATCGGCTTCAATTCGCTGCCAGATCGAAAGTAACTTGCCGATCGCATTCAGACGATGCCGCAAGACAGCCGCCGGATCCTCGGCGCAGAGTATCCCCACTTTCCCCCAGCGATTCAATCCGAGCCTTAGCAAGTCGACACCGTCGCAGGCGATGGATACCGCAGCCTCAAGGGCAAAATAGCTCTTACCGGTCGAGTTCGGTGCAACGAGCGTGCCGACGGTCCCTGCCAGCAGACCCGGCAGTACAAAGTCCAGCTCAGGACTACCGTCCCCGAATGTATCCAACCAGTCGAGTTCGTAGTCTTCAACCATCGTCTTCTCCTTTCTTAAGCCCGTGCCGGATGCAGATCCGCCCGCAACGACCTCTGCATGTCCTGTCGGGTACTGAAGGTGCTGTAGGCCAAGATCTCATCCAGGCCGGCCCTGGCTACCGCGCCGTGTTGACGGGGCAGGAAGACTGCGAGTGCGTCGATCTCAAACTGATCGTGACTGTCGAGCGCCACGTAGGCGATCATCTGCCGGAGGGCTCCCAACCAGAGCTTCTCGGGATGAATCGTGCACTTCACGTCGAATAGAGTGCGATCAACTATGAAGTCGCCGTCAGCGCCACCGACCCATACCGCACCGGCGAATGCAGGATTGTCGATAAAGTTGCCATCGGTAATTTGGCTCCACGCATCGTTCGCGATCGCGGCATCGGAGGTCCGTGCTATATCGTCGAGAACGTCGTTGCTCACTGGTAGTAGAAGTGACAGTGCGTGAAGACAGGGATGGTTCTTGGGGTCAACGCCGGCAATTCGCCCACGCCGGAGTGACTCCATCTCCGCCATGACTGCCTGCCAGGTGTCCGAGTGCGCTAGCTCGCGCAACACACGCTCAGCCGAGGCAAAGTCTTCTGTACGCCCACTGCGATAGATTCCCTCTGCGATTCCCGCGAAGTACATCACCCAGGCGTTTTCTCGACTTGTGCAAGTCTCGCTTTGGTGCTCGTCCCACAAGAGCCCGAGTGCATCGTGAAAGAGTCGTGTGATGTTAGCAGATGAGCTCACGGGTGCAACCGAAGCTGTGGTAGCGAAATATGGAGTGTCTCGCATTTGACGCAAGCGAAACTCGACAGCGTGGCCCACGACGGACCAGGGGTAATCCTTGAGAAACCCCGTGGGTCGGATGGTGTCTGTCGCATCCACTTGTGCGCCTAACAACACGGACAGCGCATCGAGTTCAAAGTTAGCAGCTAGCCACTTCGAAGCCTTGCTCTGGGAATTCTTCAGTTCTCTAGTGATTGACATCTCGGCTCCTGTTCCCTAGTCCTGCTTGATATGTATGCGCGCCAAGCAGGACGCTGACCTTCCTATAGACCTCGACCGCGCTTGCGTCCCCCGGTTGGCGTGGGCGTATCGGACTTATCTGCGTTCAGCCCGTCCCCCTCCTGGACCCAAAGAGATCCGCGAAAGCGGTAGGCGTTTACCCACGTAACACCACAGGCCGAGCAAGAACACGGCTGGTAAATAGAACGGTTTTCGACGAAGTCGATCGAATCTCCAACGATGTCCTCGCTACCACATGCTGGACAAATCGAATCGTCGTTGTCTGGTATTTCTGTGTTTTTGGTCATGTTGACCTCCTTATAGATATACATATGCACACCAGGGCACTATGGCTCGATCATCTTCCAAATCAGATCATGAACGCGATCTTCTGGTTTGTCGTCCAACATCACAAACAACACCGCCTTAAGGTCGGACTTGAGAGCTAGTGACGCGAACCCCTTGCGATTACCATCCTCGCCGATGGTTTCCATGATGTCTCTAAACTCGTGCTCGGACCTGGTGAGCAAGTCTGCGAACTGTAGCTCTAGTGCGGACTTGGTAGTGTCCAACCACCTATAGCTTTCGTCCGGCACGATCTCCATGAGATCGTCGAACCCCTGGCCCAAGCGCAGCATCTCCCACACTCGGTGGTCCGTTAGCCCGTTCAAGGCTCTGTGAATTTCAACGTACCGAGGATGCTTCACCTTCACGCGCATCCCGGACTCGAACCGCACAACGTAACCCTCAGCGTTCTCGCGATCAGGCAGTGAGTCGAGATCGGTTTCTGGGATCGACTCGGCTTCTGCGAATGGATGCCGCGAACTCAAGGACTTTATCGATCTGCCCGTTGCGTTGTCTATCACATCGAGCAACACGCACTCGCGCCTCTGGCCGTAGTCAACCACAATTCGATTATCGGGCGCTATCCACTCAAAGAGCCAAGTTTCGCCCTTAGTGATGGTCCATGAATACTCGGCTAGCCACTCCCTCGCCGCTAGCGCCTGGTCCGATGTGAAGGATCCGCGTGTATTCACTGCCAGCTCTCCGTGATGCGGGTAGGCGACAATTAACGATCCGTCCACCTTGTCGGTGACCGTAAAGGTCTCATCGGGAATATCAGGCAGGTCGGGTGAGGCGTGCTCGCTGAGATTCCAGAACTTCGGGAACGGTCGAGCAAGGACAAGCCCGGTTTCATCCACAACCAGTCCTCGGCACAGGCGCGTCTCGTTGTTCCAGGTTTGTGAGTACTGAGCGCGATCCGTATAGTTGTACAGAATCCGTCCGTCATCGGACTCCTTGCGAGCGATCATCCCAGTTGAGACCATTAGGTCCAGGTTCTCAAGATCTAGTAGATCGCCTATTGTCGTCCAGAGTCCTGCGCTAGATCCACACACAACGCTCATCACGGCTCGTCTTCGAAGTTCCGCACGTCCTAGCCGGACATTGCTATCCACGATCTGTCTCCACCTCAAGGGTGGCAAGAGAGGGCTGTCTAATGCTCCACGCTTGCGCTCCCACACACCTCGCCCAAACTCGTCGGTGCGCCACGCGGGTTCGCCGTCGACCCACGCTGTGAGCCGACAACCTCTGATCCGGACCTGAATTCGTTTTGAAGCTTCCTTGAGTGCTTCTGCATTAGTGCCAACTGCTGACATGCGATCTCCCCTCAGCTCCCAGAGATGTCGGCGAGGATGTGCGTTAGCTCATCGGACACCTGTTCG
>DAHXNM010000236.1 GCA_027365375.1 Ferrimicrobium sp.
AGGTGAAGGCGCTTATGTGTGCATCCTTCGGGGATTTCGTGGGACGACTGAACGGATGGCTGCTCGCAGAGGGGGTGGAGACCCAGGCTGAGTTGGCACGTGTCGTACAGATCGGAGTCCCACTGGTACAGGGGTGGGTGATCGGCCGCCCGACACTTCAACCAGAACCGTTGCGAGCCGAACTAGCCGAGTGGTTGCGCTCCTACGGGGAGTCGAGGCAGATTCGACTGGACTCCTTGACCATCTTGATGGATCCGGTGCTCATTCATACCGAGCTAACCCCCCCCGGCATCGAGCGATAGCTCGCCCGATGCTGCCATCAGGTCTAGGGAGGTGCTCGCTGAGACGGTGGTAGCCGACGCAGCTATGGCAAATACCGCAATCTGTGTGGTCAGTCCAAATCTCGATATCAGACGTGTCCTCTTGCCTGACGGCAGTGGGTGGCGTGTGCTTGCGATGAGCATGGTGGCACACCCAGAGGAGGGGATACGAGAGGTGGCAGTCCGGGCTATAAATCGTCCAGCGGAGATACGCTTTGATCCGATCATCTGTGTAAACGAGAAGCGAGAGCCAGTTGGGATCATTCGCATGGAGCGGATCATCAACTTTCTTGCCGACGTCTTTGCTGACGGTGGCTCTATCGTCGAGGGAGTCGGATAGCGTCTGCGTGATTCAGGACAACCGACGGGCTCACTACCGATTGGCTCGTTTTAGAGCTTATCGAAGTTTCTAGGGAGTTTGGCAAGAACCCTTGCGAGGGTCACGGTCGGCAGTTCATCGTCTACATCGAGGATCATCGAGGCAACCGATCGGTAGATTGGCTCCCTAAGTGCTAACAGTTCGTCGAATCGTGCCGTGCGAGCAAGTGGTCTATCGGCAGGATTAGCTATGCGTCCTCTGGCCGTCTCCGCTGAGATCGCAAGGTAGACAATGTAGGTCGAGTAAAGAAGCTGTCGTGTATCTGGGCGCATCAGCGAACCGCCTCCGAGAGCGAGCACCGTGCATGGCTGAGCTGCCACTGAAGCGATCGCTTGATGCTCTAGGTCGCGAAATCTTGCCTCGCCCTCGTGTGTGAATAGGTCAGCTATCCGCCGCCCCGTGGCCTCCTCGATAAGGCTGTCGCTGTCATAGAAGGGTGCACCGAGGTGTTCCGCCAGGAGGGTGCCGAGCGTACTCTTTCCCGCTCCCATAAAGCCGGTGAGCACGATCTGGGGCCAGTGTGGCCGGTCTTGGAGGTCACTATCTGTGCTATTGGAGGCGGTCATAATCGGTGATAAGCCTATGGCTACCTACTGGGATTCTGCGTAGTCGGTCTTTAGTTTGGATTTGGTGAAACGGATTGGAGGTCTACAACGGTTTAAAAAGAGAGTCAAGTGAGACGCGCGTTGAACCGAAAGCTTGATGTACCGAGAGGTAGAGGTGCCAAGAGGTGCCAAGAAGGTTGTTGCGTCTAGAAAACGGAGAGTGTGGTACGATGAAGCGGTTTGCATGTGGAGATGTTGTAGCAGGTTGTACCTGGACGATGCAGGTGAGCGACGAGGCAGACCTGATGGCGCTCATCGCCGATCATACAGCAGTCGCTCATGGCATTACCACGTTGGATGATGAGTTGATCGCGGTGGTGCGAGAGCACATTCAACTCGTCAGCTAACGACTATCCATCGTGAAGTGGGCATCTGAATAGGTACGTTCTTGGCAATCGAGGGTGCCCACACTTGAGCGTGGAGATGATCTCGCGAGTCGGTGCATGCTTATCCATGATGGGTTTTCCCCGAGGATGTTGAACGTTCACCTCGACGGTTCTGACGCCGACCGCTGCTAGATTAAGCTGCCGACAGCAGTGGAGGTCGTGATCTTGCGATCATGACGGAGATGACTCAGATTGCGAACGCTGATCGGACCTTAGTCGGGAGGAGTTTAGGCGGCGATGACCACGCACGATCCAAGGGATTTCATTCCACACCGTCCCCCTTTTCTGCTCGTAGATACGATTACCGAGCTCGCGCCTGGAGTATCGGGTCGCGGCAGTTATGTGGTACCACACGACCTCGCGATCCTCGCTGGCCACTTTCCAGGCAACCCGGTCTTGCCTGGGGTCTATCAGGTTGAGGCGATCGCTCAACTAGGTGCAGCCGTCGTCTTAAGTGATGACCGCTACGCCGGATCGCTCCCTCTGTTTGGCGGTATAGATCGTGCTCGCTTTCGGCGAGTAGTCCGACCTGGCGACGTTCTCGAGCTCAGCATCGAGATGACGAGTCTCTCAGCGCGTGCCGGCAAAGGTCAGGGGCGTGCAAGTGTCGGAGGAGAGCTATGCGCCGAGATCAGCCTTTTCTTTATCATCGCGCCGGCAGGCTCCTAGGATGCGGTTCGCGACCTGGAACGTCAACTCGCTGCGCGCAAGACGGGACCTAGTCGCCCTCTGGCTCAGTGAACACCAGCCTGACGTACTCTGTCTTCAAGAGACCAAGGTCAAGGACGCCGATTTTCCGGAGGATCTCTTCGAAGAGAACGGTTACCATGTTGCCCATTGGGGGGTTTCGAGTTGGAACGGGGTCGCTATCGTGGCTCGTAAGCCGCTTGAGAACGTTTCGCTCGGTATAGTCGACGACTCCGAGGAGGCACGTTGTATCGCGGCTGACATCGAGGGAACCCGGGTAATATCGGTCTACGTGCCAAATGGCCGTGCCGTCGACGACCCTCACTACAGCTACAAGCTAGAGTGGCTTGAGTCGCTTCGAGCACGCTTGAGCGATGAGATTCACCGTCGGCCGTTGCTGGTCGCCGGAGACTTTAATATTGCGCCGACCGACGACGACGTCTATGATCGCGCCGCTCTCGAAGGAGCGACACACGTGAGCGAGCCCGAGCGTTTGGCGTTACAAAGGCTGCTCGACCTTGGTTTGGTCGACTGCGGAGCTAGTGCAAAGGACACTGACTCTAACTTCACTTGGTGGGACTATCGCCAAGGGGCCTTTCGACGCGGAATGGGCATGAGGATCGATCTCGTCTTGGCCTCTCTGCCACCGTCTCGAGAGGTTCTCTCGTATCAAGTGGATAGGCTCGCTCGCGCCGCTCCCAAGCCGTCCGATCATGCTCCGGTCATCGTAGAGGTTTAGTACTACGATGATGCGACTCTACCGAGTTCGGCGAACAAGCGGTCGGCCAGTTCGGGTGATTCGGCCAGCAGTGGGGTCGTAACCACAGCCAGTAGTGAATCTTTGTCGGATGGACGAATGCGAGAAAGCTTGCGGAGATCAGCGTCGGAGAGGATGAGGTAGGAGGCTAGCCTGCGTTCTTTGGCGACCGCTACTCGCCACCGATCGAGGCGGGTGGCTAGTGATGGGGCGCCGTGGGAGCGAATCTTCTCGGCCGGGGCATTCTCTTCTCCTCTGCCAAGATGTGCTAGCAGAGACGACGGGCCAAGGCTCGGTTTCGACCAGGAGATGAGCAGAGAGTCCGTCGCTCGAGTCATCGCAACGTATAGCAGCCGACGTTCTTCGGCAAGCGCATCGACGGGCAGCCCACGGCGAGACGGGTAGCTTTTGTCGCCGATACCCACGAGGTGAACGTGGTGCCACTGGAGGCCTTTTGCACGATGGAAGGTGGTGACACTGACGGCATCAACCCCTCTGACCTGGAGGCCACGGAGTAGCTCCTCGAGCGCGAGGTAGTCAGCTGCAGGATCCTGTCTCCGTAGTTCTGTCGCCACGTCGAGCAGTATCCGTTGGTTGGCTGCCCGTTCGGGTGTTGCCGAGTTCAGCGCCTCCTCGACCATGTCACAGATCTCGGTGATCTGGAGGCGTTCGGTCTTTGCGGTTCGCATCAAGGTGATCACCTCAGGGGCGGATGCTAGAGGAGTGAGCCCGAGGATGCTATGGGGAATGCCGAGTCGATGCAACGCCTCCTCAATCGGCGAGAGTTGACGAATCGTTCTGGCTAGAGTTGCCATCGATGAGTATGGCACACCGCGGTAGTGTAGCTCCGCGATCCGCCGTGCTGCGAGTTGGGCCTCGGCGGCCACGGAGTCGGTGGCGAGGAGCTCCGGTGCTTGACCTCCCTGGCGATTAGCTTTTACGCGTCCGAGGAGTTGGTGATCGGCTACCGGGTTTGCCGCCGTCACCAGTGCTGCAGTGCTGCGATAGTTGGTGGAGAGCGCGACGCTGGTTAGCGTCGGAATCCGGGTCGCGAGGCTGGCCATCAGCGCCGGATCGGATCCATTCCATCCATAGATGGACTGATTGGGATCGCCGACCACGGTTAGCCCAGAGAGATCACCCCCCATCCATCGTTCGATTAGCCGGAGCTGGATGGGATTCACATCTTGGAACTCGTCGATGTAGACCCAACGGGCCTGTAGCCGGAGTGCCTCTCCGATACCGTCGCTGCGTGCAACAAGCTCGGTGGCGATCCTTAGAACATCGGTGAGGTCCATCAACCGCTGCCGTGATTTTGCGCGCTCGAGCGTCGAGCACACTGAGATGAGTTCGTGCGGGTTTGGTATCGAGATAAGGTCCGGGTTCTCTTGAAGACTGGTCAGATCGTGGCCGCGGGCGCGCAGACGCTCGATTTCGGCGAAAACTACGCGTCGGCGAGCCTCTGGGAGCTTGAATTCGAGATCGCCAAGGAGAGCATTTGAGTCGCCGATGAGACGAGGAACGGGTCGACCAAGCATGGCAGAGCCTTCGCGTACGAGTCCGAGGGCGAGCGAGTGAAAGGTTCCACACTGCGGAGGTGGTCCATCGAGCAGTCGGTACAGGCGACGCGAGAGCTCCCAGGCGGCGGCGCGAGTGAAGCTGATCGCAACCGATTGGGTGCTGCGAGTGGCTTGCGTGGCGATCTGGTAGGCGATTCGGTGGGTTAGAACACGAGTTTTACCAGACCCAGCTGCCGCCACGATGAGAAGCGGTGCTTTGGCGATCACCGCCTCTTGTTGTTGGCTACTTAGGCCATCAAGCAGGAGTTCGGCGCTGGCCATTGGCTAGTGAGATCTTGCCGGAGCTGCGCAACAGAACCAAGGTTCGCTCATGACGACCGGACTTGGGGCCACGACACTGGGGAGATGGGAGTTTGGAGTCGGCAACTCATTGGCATCGTAGACTGCAGATGCGATACCGGCAAAAGTCGCGCCAAAGCTGTCGTCCCCTGCGTCGGAGGCGATCCGATAGAGGCGGTCGCGTAGCATCGGTAATCGATCGTCTTGGTAACGCACGGTGTAGCCCATCACCTCGGCATCATATGGCCCAAAGTCGGCATCGTTGATAGGAAGCAGAGAGTTCGTGGGTGTCAGGAGTTCGATCGAATATTGGATCGGCTCCACCACCTCGATTGCATCGGAGTCGATGATGAAATCGACGATGTCGACGAGATCGTGTAGCTTGCTCCATGGGGTGAATGGGACAAATGTCGGATGCATGCCGATGCCGTTGGCGTAGAGCAGGTCGCGAGCGACCGTCACGTCTCCGGCAACGTGACCCTTGTCGAGATGAGAGAGAACGTCATCGTTTAGGCTCTCGACCGCTGAGATGATGAAGTTAACGTGGCTAGCAGCTAGCTCGGGGATGAGGTCTCGATGACGAAGAATCTCTGAGATTTTAGTGGTAACGTCAAAGGTCACCCAGGGCGCCTTCTCCGCCAGCGTCTTGACTATCTTCAGCGAGTGCTTGGGCGCATTTAAGAAGTCAGGATCACCAAAGCTGAGATGGCTAGCGCCGGCCTCGATCTGTGCGAGACCATCAGCTATAACCGATTCGGCGTCGTTGATAGCGATTCTGCCGTTCCAGATTGCGGCGACGGGGCAGTGAAGGCAGCGGTGGCGACAGCCAATAGAGGTCTCCAAATAGCCAGTTGTGTGATCGACCGCATTGATTTTGACGCTTCGGTAGCTTTCGAGTGGCCCCAGTACCGAACGGTCCACGCGATAGGCTCGACGACTGGTGGCGCTTCTTGTTCCTGGCTGGCCAATGGCCGATGCTGGTTGTAGGAGAGCGGCGATGTCGGTGGCACTCGCACGATCGAGCCAGACGGCCGGTGGCGGAGTTCGGAGCGACTCCTTAAGGACGTTGGCGTAGAGTCCCACGACTATCAGTTGACGCTCGCGCTCATCGTGCTCGAGCGATCCGAGTAGATCGCGGGCTACCAACGCTCCGGTCAGCATCGGCGCCGTAAGGACCACCTGGTTGGCGTGGTTGATTGCATCTAGCGCTTGGCCGAAGGGAACCTTAGCCATGTCGAGCACCTGAAGCGATCCCTCGCCTAGCTCGGCGGCGAGCTCAGCCGCAAGTTGTGGCTGATGACCGAGTTCATAGGTTGAGATAAAGAGTGCAGACATGTCTGTCAGTCTACTGGCCACCCTCGATCACGATGGTGAGAAGGGAGTTTGCACGCAGCAAGGCTCGTTGTGCACCACCTTGACCAGGTGCTTCGGCGAATATGAAGCCGAGATAGCGATCTGTCAGTGGTGGTGGGTAGACCGTGGTTCCCGGGCTGACGGTAATCTCGACTCCGGTGATCCCGGGGACCGATCGCGCCTGATCGAGGCCGTTGACTTCGCGGAAGACACCCTTGGTGGGAGTTGGAATCATGTAGATCCCAACTGCTTGGTTTCGCTCTTTGATCTCTCCTCTATCCCCGAGGGCACGGGCCAAGATAAGGTCTTCAAGACGTTGTCCGTCACCGAACTTGATCGCCGCTGAGCACCGACCTCCGATGGAACGAGGAGCGATCTCAAGGATGACTGCTCGCCCCTCCGATAGTCGTAGCTCGGCATGAATCGGTGTGTTCGCCAGACCCAGTGTTCTTGCACCACGCTCGACAGCACTGATGAGCTCGCGTCGTGCCTTGGCAGAGACCTTGGCTGGTCCGAGATAGGTCGACTCCCAGAAGTAGGGCCCCTCACCAATGTCTGGTTTGGCAAAGATCATTAGAACCTCGAGTTGGTCGCCGTTTAGGATCCCCTCAACGGCAAACTCAGGACCGTGAACGTAGCTCTCTAACAGCACGGGAGCAGAAGGCTCCTGTATCTCTCGAAGCGGATCTATGTCGTCTTTCAAGCTGACAGCATTGACCCGGATAACTCCGCGAGAGGCGGTCTGGCGAGTCGGTTTTGCAATAAAGCTCTCACCAAATTCGGCGATGAGTGCATCAACCTCCGACGCCGGCAGGTTATTGAGATCCTGCAGCGTTGTGACCAGGAACTTCGGTTGGCTGAGTTCAGCGTTCCTAAGTGTGGTTCGCAGAGCCACTTTATCGACCGAGCGCTCGACAGCCTCGGCCTTGCCGATGGTGAGGCCGAGTTGATCGCTCAAGATTGCAGCAAGACGGGTGGAGACCTCGTCAACGCCGATAATCAACGTTGGGGAGAGATCAAAGAGGTGGTCCACGAGCCTTTGGGTCTCCTCATCTTGCGGCGTCATGCTTGTGACATGCACAGTCTGGTCACCAAGGGGCAGTTGGGCATCGGTCAGCAGGGTGAGTCGCTGAGCGGCGCGCGCTCCAGCCTGTAAAAAGGCGTCGGAGCGATAGCTTTCAGCCGGCACGACGAGGACGATATGTTGCATGTGACTAGAATGGTACTACGTGTGACTAGAATGGTACTACGTGCGGTGGCGTTTGCGGCGAGCTGATGTGGCTATTCGTCTTGGTATCAACATCTATACCGAAACGGAAGCCGCTTGGTCGTTAGGAGTTCACTTCAACGAAGTGAGGAATGAGAGTTATGAGCGATTTTCGTGTAACCGATGTGGCGGTAGAGGTAGTCCTTGAGGCGTTAGCTGATGAAGGTCAGACCGATGCGCTGGCGCTTTGGATCGAGGTTGCTGGGAACGACGGAGCCTCTTTCATGTACGATGTCTATTTCCAGGAGCTTGCACAAGCCGATCCGGATGACCTACATCTTCAATTCGGTGAGTTGAAGGTAGTAATTCCGCAGACCTCAATTCCTCAGCTCACAGGCGCGACGCTCGAGGTTGGGGGCGATGGAGAGCTCGCGATCACTAACCCAAATACTCCTATACCTGAGGCCTCCGATCTACCTGACCTTGGGCCAGAGGCACTCGCAAATGATCTTGCCCTGCGGGTCAATGCCATCTTAGAGGAGCAAGTGAATCCAGCCATCGCGGCGCATGGTGGTTACGCAGAGCTGGTGGGGGTAGTTGATGCCCGCGCTTACGTGCTTATGGGTGGGGGCTGCCAGGGTTGCGGGTTGGCGGCGATGACTCTTTCTCAGGGCATAGCGACCGCAATTCAAGAGGCTGTGCCTGAGATTGTCGACATAGTCGACGTGACCAACCACGCGGCTGGGAACAATCCGTACTACCAACCAGCAAAGAAGTAGAACACCAGGTGGGGGACACATCGGTGGGCGAGCCAGCTTAGTCATCCAAGTTTTCGATATCCTACGATCGCAACCAGGTCGAAGAGACGCTTGCCTTGACGCTAGGAATCAACTGAAATAGCAACAACGGGCCATTCCCTACTACGAGTAGGGAATGGCCCGTTGTCATCTGCGTATCGATTCTCATCCATTGTTGTGTCTCAACGCCAGCGGCAATCAAACTTGCTTCGTTGGCATAACAATAGTGGTTTGGCCCAGCTATAGCTGGGCCAATAACGGGCCTGTGGCGGCAGTCGCAGACTACGCCTTGACTAGTTCGGCCTCGAGGTTGATGGTGACCTTATCGCCGACAACGACTCCACCGCCATCGACTGCAGCATTCCACTCGATGCCAAACTCCTTGCGCGAGAGTTCTCCGGTTGCACTGAAACCGGTGCGAACGCCGCCGTAGGGATCGGGCTGGGTGCCGTTGAACTCGAGATCGAGTTCGATAGGCTTGGTAATTCCACGGATCGTTAGGTTCCCGACCAGCTTCCAGTCATCACCGTTGGGGCGTATAGTAGTCGATGCGAACTCAATCGTCGGGTACTTGTCGGACTCGAAGAAGTCAGCGCTCTTTAGGTGGTTGTCTCGTGCCTCGTCTCGGGTTGTGATCGAAGCCGCCTCGATGGATGCGGAGACTGAGCTCTTGGTAACGTCCTCGTCGATAGTGATGTTGGCGGTGAACTTCTCGAAGTGGCCACGAACCTTAGAGACCATGAGGTGTCGAACGGTGAACTCTACGCTCGAGTGAGATGCGTCGAGATTCCAAACCCCTGCTTCTATTCCAAGATCTTTTGCTGACGTGCTCGCCATGTCTTCATCCTTTCATTGCTCGGTTAGACTAAAGGTAAGTGTAGACGAAATAATTGCGGGTGCAACCAAATATGCAAGAATGTGCTAGTTCAAAAGTTAAAACGGCGACACTTGGCGCCTTTAGATCACTGCTAGGCGCTCATGCGCGGCTGTTGTGGCAGCTTGATCTTGAGCTCAATGAGAGCCATGGCCTGAGTTTTGCTGATTTTGAGGTTTTGCTTCATCTGTATGCAACCGAGGGAGGGGAACTTCGGCTCTCCGAGCTCGCTGAGCTCGCGTTGGTTTCACGAAGCGCACTTTCGAGGCGGATCGACTCTCTGGTCGGCCAAGGGTGGGTTTCTCGGCGTAGTTGCCCCACCGATCGTCGCGGCACCTTTGCGGTCCTCACCGACATCGGCAGGCTGAAGGTCGATGAGTCGGTCGTTACCCACGATGCAGTTTTGACTCGCATGCTCAGTAAGCGCCTAGGTGATGAAGATTTGGGTACCCTGCAGAAGATGCTTGACGAGGTAGTCGATCGTCAGTGAAGTGTGACTGCGGCTGACCTAGCAACGGTGACCCTACACCTGGCAGACCTCCACCCTGGTGGTAGCTGTTGTCGGTGAACTTATCGCGCCAGTCGTTGATAGGGCTCGTCATTAACAGATCTAGTTGTTAAGAGGGCGAGCGCATAGACGATTTGGTCACGGAAGATCGATAGTTGCTCCCATCTGTTTTGGGTCTGCAACTGGCCGACATCCAACGACAGGGGAGAGCGGTGTTTGGTCGAGTACCTGGATCTGGAGTCGACGTTAGCCCGGTCAGTCAGGTGTGGTAAACGCGTGCTGAAACCGGTCGAGATTCCCTCTGTCTAGGCCAAGGTCGACGAGATAGTTGCTGACCGATCCGTAGCTCTCATCGATAAATGCGAGCGTCGCTAGCGCCGTCGCTGGGACTGAGCCAATAACAGTTGGAGGCAGATCCCTCCAACTGGCTGGGTCGAGCTCTGGATCGTTGGCGGCGAGGACGTTTCGAAGTGCGTGTTCGGTCAACGCGTAGTCGGCTGCGATCAGGTCGTTGGGTACATGTGCCAGGGAGAGGGTTAACATCGCTACGATCCCGGTTCTGTCCTTGCCAGCCGCACAATGAAAGAGCAGCGGCCAGTTGTCTGGATCCACAATCGTCGCTATCGCTTCGCGAAGCGAGCGAGGCCGACTGACCAGGATGGCGCGGTAGACCTTGGCTAGATAGTCCGGCTGTTCGCGATTGAGATCGGAGTCAACGGAGACGTCAAGTAGTGGAAGGTGAAGGAGTCGTTGCCCATCGCTGATCTCAACGTACCCCTGGTCTTGGCGCTCCTGTTGGGATCGCAGGTCGATGATCGTATTGAGATGCAAGCTTTGAAAGAGATCGTTTCTTGATGAAGCTGATAGCCGAAAGAACGCCTCTGAGCGAAAAAGGATGCCGGTTCGTGTGACGCGCCCATCTGCGGTCGAGTAGCCACCGAGGTCACGAAGGTTGTAGAGGCCGTCCCAGGAGAGGAACTGGGTGGGTAGATCGGTCATGGGTTCCATGCTAGAGGCCGACCCCTCACAAAGAGAGAGGTCGGCCAAATTGATCTAACGCTATTAGATCTCAGCGAACTGCGCCTAGATTACCAGCCAGCGGCTGTTGCCGAGCTGTGGAAGCCAGTAGCCGGTGTTGACGAACACGTTGGTGCCGCCGGTCCACTGTAGTAATAGGTCCCGGCCCCAGTACCGGTCGCAACGTCCTCTATCCCGAAGTAGGTACCCACGGCCTTTTCATAGTCGAAGCCCTACGGCTGTGACTTGCAGTGTTATGTGCCGATTGGCGCGTCCGTCCTGGTAATGCTAAGTTCATCGGATGCGAGATGAGTGGTTTGTGGGATTGAGCGTTAACCCTATTGACGTC
>DAHXNM010000245.1 GCA_027365375.1 Ferrimicrobium sp.
AGCGCCGGTCACTCGGCGATCGGGATCCTCGATCAAAGGAGAGAGCCCCTCTCGAGGAGGCAATAAACAATGGGTGCGGCTCCCGTAGAGGGACATCATGCAGCCAGCGGGATTGTCCCATGCGCAAAGCGAACCTCGTGCACTCGGTGCCGTTCCTTGTCGAGATGGAACCTCCAGTACTTGTCGAAGTCGCCGTTGCTGCGTAAGGCGCGTAGCTTCAAGATTGCCTCCGCTCCGTTGAGCCCCCAACGGGCACCGGTCAAATCCAGGCGATCCTTCACGAGATGGCGACACGCACCTTCGATCACTCCGGAGGCGATCGGCCAGCCTTCTTCGAGCGCTTGGCGGTAGTTGAGGTAATTCCGCTTGGCAAGTAGATAGCGAGCGCAACGATCAGCGTTCTCCCTAGAACGGGGATCGAGACCGAGACAAGTGGCCTTGCGCCGGATCGAGGCCGCGACCGTTGACGCCTGCCCTCGTAGTACTGAGAGTGCCTTCTCGGCGACCCACGCTTCTGCGGCAGAGTCACCTTCGGAGAAGAATGACCAGGCGGAGGACCAGAGATACTCGAGCACGTGGATAAAGTCACAGACGATGCTCACCTTGACCCCGCGGGTTTTGGCCTCAGCATTGATACAGTCAATCTGGTGCTTGGCGCCGTCGACGAGAGCGATCCAAGTGCGCCGATGCTCTGGGTCACGACGATGTGCCTCGTCGAAGACCGCTTGGATAACGCTCGCAGCGTTATCGACCACGCTGGCTGTGAGCCACTTGTTGGCCGCCTTGGGTGCCGGGGCTCTCTCTGTGTCGGTCTCACGTCCGATAATGTCAGCAGGAGTACGGATAACCGGCGTCACATCATAGACAGCGCCAACCTCAGCCATACGTTTCCTGTTGTGCTTCTCCCCTCTGGAGAGCCTCGTCTTCAACTTCGCAGTGGCTTTCCCGGCCGCCTTTGCAGTAGCTGGCCGCAGGGCATCGGGTCTCATGACGATCCCCTTGCCGTCTACGGAGAGGACGAGGACCTCTCCTTGGTTTCCCTGCATGCGAGGTATATTTTCATAGAAGGCCTCGAAATCGACGACAGAACGAGCCGCCAACAGCTCCACCTGACGCTTTGCGCATCCGACACCGGTGATACGTCGGATCGCCTCGGTCGCCTCCTCGAAGCTCCCCCTTGCCGACTCTATAGCCGAGAGCTCACGCAGCCCGTGAGAATGTAGCTCTTCTGGCAGGTTCAAGGCCGCATCGCCTAGGTAGAGGTTGTCCTTACCCCGCCGACGATAGGCAAGGCGGGTAACTGAGACTTCGTGCGAAGATCGTCTGGAGCGATCGGGTATGGCCGACCTCGACACTTGTGTGCCTGTTCCCCTCTGCGTCGATGACATCGACGAGCCGTTCCTCGCGCGAGCTGCGCTAGGTCCAGGTGGTCTTGATAGAGCTGGCGGACCAGCTCACGGACATCAACGCTCAACTTCGTCTCGAGTTCCCAGTGAGTGAGGCTGCTCGCTGTCTCTCCTCCCATGAAGGAGCACACCTGCTCGAAGCGAGAGCGGCTCGCGCTGAAGGCATCATTGGTAGAGCTAGTCGGCATGGGATCTCCTCCTGGTCGGTTGCCCTACAGCGTATAGGCTGTAGGATTAGAGATGGACAGCCGAGATGCCCGCTCACGAGGAGACAATGCGATGAGCAAGCCAACACAAACGCCGCCGTTCGCCGCAACGCGCAAGGCAATAGCCGAGGCCCTGGCTGAGATCGACGGGCTATTGCCCGGATCGGTAGTCGTGCGTCACATGCGCTGTGGTAAGGCTGGCTGTGTTTGTAAGGCCGACCCGCCTGTGCTGCACGGCCCCTACATCCAGTGGACCCGAACAGTTCAGGGTAAGACCGTCACGAGATACCTGAGCCAAGAGCAGCTTGAGCGTTACCGGCCGTGGTTCGACAATACCCACCGACTCAAGGATCTCGTCACTAAGCTCGAGGTCGCCTCGCTACAGGCGCTCGAGGCGGTGGAGACCTCGACGTCACCTCGGAGACCTCGACACACCGAGGGGTAACTCAGCTCGGGCAGCGATTCCTCCCCTCACAGAGCCTCACACTTAGTGTCCCTCGGTACTGCCAGGCTATGATACCCAGCTCCAAGCCATGATTAGCGGTGTCACATCAACCCTCCAGAAGAGCTGCACCCTAATGAAATGCTGCGCTAGATTAGGTAGGTCTCGATTCGTGCAACGTCGGAGACACTAACGCCTGCTCGCACTGCGAGATCACGCTGCGCTATACCAGCCTGCACAACAGAGTGCCCTAGCAAGTATTTCCGCGCAACCAACCCAATCCAGGTTCACGACTGATCGCGAGCATATATGCAAACTTAAGAAGCTCGTCTAGATTTCGCGATAGCTAGTTAATCTCGTGCGACCACCAAGCTGGTAGAGGATCGGAGGTATAGCACCCATTTCTGATTGCACCCGGCCATCGTCGAATTATGTATGGCTGATCCAATAAAGCGTAGATTCAGCAACCTTCATGCTCCGGTGTCGCCCGAGTCACTTGAACAGGATCGGCAACCACTGTGAATCAGGGGGCTAAGTAGTGGTGTCAGAGTTCGGGACGGACGAGAACTGCCCGCCCAGAGGCGAGCTCACCGAGGGCGTGGAAAATCTCATCCGTGATTCCACCTGGCCTGTCACCACGACTCCACCGAGGAACGAGCAAGACCTGACCCTTGCTCTCACTTATCAGCTGAGCCATCGAGATCGGATCGACTCTGCCATATAATCGTATTGCCTCACCATCGAGCTGGTATAGACACACGCCGAGTGCATAAGCAGATTGCACCCACTGACCAGCCACCTCGCTTAGTGGGCTACCAACACTAGCGATCTTGTAGCCAGGATGTTCAACCAACACGTACGATTCCTCCACCTGGTCAGAGATCGAATCATCGCCCTGGCAACCAGCCATGCGTGTCAGTAGCTCGAGGACCGTCAAACCTTCCAGCAGAGCGCGCAACCCAATACATCCGCACAACACGATATCGATCGCGTATTCACTCAAGCCTCGACAGCCAAGTGCATGATTCAGATCTCGCAGATCTCCGCACCGAAGCCAACCAACCAAGGCTGTTATCTCCGCTGGGACCAGCGGCTCCTGCATGGATCGCGCTACCGCGACCTCGCTCCCGTTCGCCACGAAGATGATCTC
>DAHXNM010000260.1 GCA_027365375.1 Ferrimicrobium sp.
TCCCCGCCTCTGCCGTAGACATGTTGAGATAATTGACACATGGTCTCGATACTGCATACCCAACAGTATGTACGGGGTTGAGCGCTCCATATGGATCCTGGAACACCATCTGAACCCTTCGGTACAGCTCTCGTAGAGACCGACGCGGCAAGTGTGCCATGGAAAAGGGACCAAACCGAATATCACCAGCGTCCGGCCGCTCAGTTCCAGTAATCAACTTCGCTATCGTCGACTTTCCGCTCCCACTCGCCCCAACTAAGCCGACGGCCGCGCCAGATGGGATCACAAAGGAGACATCATCAACGGCGAGGACAACTCCCTTGCCACGTCGCTGGCGATAACCCTTTGACAGGTGCTCGACAGTGAGTGACGGAACTCCATCAGCAAACCCTGATAACTGCTTCGACAACTCCTGATCTCGCATCATATATGCAGCCCTCCTCCCTTCTCTTCGGTGGCAAACCTCCTTCGAAGACAGGCGATCCTTCCACCACCCCCAACCTCGGCTAGCAATGGACGTTCACGCCAACAGCCATCCACGGCTATCGTGCATCGTGGAGCAAAGGCGCACGCCAGGTCAGGCATTGAAAGATCTGGGGGGGAACCGGGAATATCCTGCAAGACAACCTCGTCGGCCCGAGGATCGGCGTAACAGTGAAACAGGGCTTCGGTATAAGGATGGTGCAAACCAGTGCGAAGCATCTGCTCCGATGCTTGATCTTCGACTATCCTCCCCGCGTACATTACGATGACTCGGTCGGTTGCATCAAGAACCACCGACATATCATGACTGATTAAGAGTGCTGTTAATCCTCGACTGCGCTGCAGCTCTTTGATGGTCTCCATCAGTGCAGCTTGAACAATCACGTCGAGTGCCGTCGTTGGCTCATCAAAAACGATGAGCTCGGGTTCGAGTGCCAACGCCAAGGCGATCGCTGCCCGTTGCCGCATGCCACCAGAGAGCTCATGAGGAAAGCGACTGAGCGACCCCGCATCGAGTCCCACCATCTTGAGCAACTCCGCCCCTCTTTCGTGAACTGCACCCTTGGACCAGTTCTCTCCTTCCTTTTTGTGCGCTCGTAGCACGTCACCAATCTGATGCTGAATGGTCCGGACCGGATTGAGCGCATTCATGCCGCTCTGAAGGACAACAGCAAATCCCCTGCGGCGCTGCTGTCGCAG
Organism: Ferrimicrobium sp.; assembly: GCA_027365375.1. GTDB lineage: Bacteria > Actinomycetota > Acidimicrobiia > Acidimicrobiales > Acidimicrobiaceae > Ferrimicrobium. The sequence continues at coordinate 1,183 of DAHXNM010000260.1, forward strand.
CTCTTCACCGCTCAACCCTGCGATATCGACTCCACGAAACTCGATCACGCCACTCTCGAGGAACGCCGGTGGCTGTAGCATCTGTGTAAGAGCGAAACCTAACGTAGACTTTCCACATCCGGACTCCCCCACCACGCCGACAAACTCACCTTCATTCAAGGAGATATCCACGTCGCGAACTGCCCAAATACGTTCGCCGCGCCCTGGTTGATAGACGACGTTCACACCCTTGGCTTCAAGAAGTACCATTTAACGCTCACGCAATCGTGGATTCGATAGGGCATCAATGCCGAAATTGATAAGAATGAAGGAAAGTGCCAACAAGACGATCGCAAGCCCGGGTACAAAGACAAGCACCCATTGACCCGTGAGCAGCGCGTTATCGTTCTCAGCCCAATACAGAATGGAACCCCAACTCACGGTATTGGGATTTCCGAGGCCAAGGAACTCGAGACTTGCCGCCGCAATGACCGCAGCGGTAGCAGCCCCAAAAAAACTCGCGGCTGCCAGGGAGATCATATTAGGTAGAATCTCACGAAAGGCAATCCGAAAAAGTCGCTCACCTGAGAACACCGCAGCAGTTACAAAATCACGCGTGCGCAGAGTCGCTGTCTGGCTACGCATCACGCGCGCGCCAGTCGCCCATCCAGTAAACCCAATGACTAGCAGAATCATCCACGTGGAGTTACTTCGCAGGTAGGCAGCGATCACGATCATGAGCGGCAACCCGGGTAGCACAAGGGCTAAATTCGTGGTAAAACTCAAGACTTCATCGACAACACCAGGTCGGAAGCCAGCAATCAATCCAACCAACAGCGCCAAGAACGTGGCAAGAAGACCCGCCCCCAACCCCACCAGTAACGAGACCCGAGTGCCATAGATCATCTGTGAGAGCACATCTTGGCCGTTGCCAGTAGTACCCAACCAATTCACCGCGTTCGGGTTTTGATAGGGTCGAAAGTTCGTAGCCGTCGGTGAATGCGGAGCCAGCCACGGAGCGAGGATCGCCACAACAATGAAGAAACCAAGAATGATCAAGCCCACTCGAGCCTTACGGTTCGACCAGAGTGTGACAAGCGCCCGTGTGACGAACCGCAATCGCCTCGGAGTTTCACGGAACCGCCCCCCGATTGTAGAGCTCTCATCGACGTCGTTCTGCATCGGAGTAGCTGGAGGAACTATCGCCATGAAGCGCTCCCTTCGACCGTCCATCGCACCGGTTGCTTCACGGTGCACCTCATACCTCACGCACCCGAGGGTCAAGCCACCCATAGAGTAGGTCCACC
>DAHXNM010000278.1 GCA_027365375.1 Ferrimicrobium sp.
GCCCCGCCGTAACGGCCTAGGTTCTCCCTATGACCTAAGCGAGGTTAAACAAAGAATAAACCAGTTGCAAACACCAACCTACGCCGAGCCATCAGTGTCGTGATCGAATAGACGGACCAAGTCCAAGCAGATGTCGCTATCGTTCATTGCTCAAGCAGCGGCATTTTTTCGCTTTGAGCGTCCACGTCGGATCAGGCCTACCAGCACGACGACGACCACAACGACAATGACGACCGTCGAGATCATGGAGATCAGCTTCAGCACAAAGGAGATCAAGGCGAAGGCGATGATCACCCCTAGGACTCCCAACACTACCTTGATGATGTTGCTCATGGCAACCTCCTCTCACTAAGCCATTCTAGCGCGCCACAGCCCGTGGAACAAAGAAGGGCGCTTCTCGAAGTCCCATCTATCCGAACAGGCAACCACTAGCTAGTAATATCGCGCTGAGAGAAGTTAAATACCGCAAGCAGGTAGAACACCGCCATCCACCCCAGCTGCTCAAGAAGATCCTTATAGATGGGACCAGCGAGAATTGGGGATCGAAAAATGTTGATGAAAGACGACCAATAATTCGAAAGCAAGATCGGGCGAATCTTCTCGAGCTGCGGAATAGCATCAAGCACCTCTGATGCAATCGCCACCGTCACGGCGATCGAGGTTGCCGCCAGTGAGGAGGAGGTAAAAGTAGAGACGGCGATACCGACCATAGTGACGGAGAAGATCGAAGCACCCACAACAACTGCAGCCAGCAGTGCCTCGCCGACTCCGTGCAGGAAAGAGATCGAAACCCCAGAGAGGGTAACCACCTGATGATGAGGGAACAGGATAGCCCCAGCAACCAACCCTATCACAGCTATCATGAGGCTCAATGCAAGCGTGTACACCAAGGCCGCCACGATCTTGGCATGAATAATTCTCGCTCTTGGCACCCGACGGACCAGAAGATAACGCAAAGAACCGTTAGCAGCATCGCCGGCGACTGAGTCACCAGCAATGATGGAGGCGGCGAGTGGAAGAATCAACGTCTCCATCGATGCAAGCGCAGCTAGCGGAAGAAAAACCGCATTCTGGGTGATCTCTGCGAAGAATGCGGGCCCACCACCGTGGGATCCACCATGGCTGGCGAAACGAACAACTACCCCGAGGAGTATGGGAACTAGCGCAATTAATCCGAGGATAATCAGGTTGCGCGGCCTTCGAAACACCCGTTTTAGCTCCTCAACGAACATCGAAACCCTCACCAACTTCAGCAATAAAGATCTCTTCAAGACTTGGAGTGAGCCAGGTAAACTCAGCGATCTCGATACCATCGGCAATCATCGCGTGCAACAAACGGGGTCCCTCCTTCGGAGTCAGATCTGCGATCACCGCCGACCCATCTAACCTCGCTTGCGACCCAATAAACTCCATGATCCGTGCGACCGGAGTTCCCAAAATTTTCAGCTGCTGGGGGTAATCGTTTCGCAATTCATCGAGAGCCCCAGACTTCACCAAACGACCTTGAGACATGAAGGCAACGTGCGAACAGATCTGCTCAGCTTCGGCGAGCAGGTGGGTAGAGATAAAGACGGTCTTGCCTTGCGCAGCCAACTCTCCAATTAGACGGCGAACCTCGCGCATACCACTCGGATCGAGTCCATTGGTCGGCTCATCCAGGATATAGAGATCACGCTCGCCCAATAGTGCCTGAGCAATCCCGAGCCTCTGGCGCATTCCCAACGAGTAGCGCCCAACCGGCTTATCTACAACCATCTCAAGGCCAACCGCCTCTAGCGCATCTGCAATCAACTTGGGACGTCCCGAGCGACGGATTCCCTCTGCAGCCAAGAATCGATCCAGGTTCTGGCGAGCGCTGAGGTAGGGAACGTACCCGGGGCCTTCGATGAAGGCACCGACCCTGGGAAGAACCCTATGAAGCCGGGAGCTCTTCTGCTCGCCCAACAGAGAAAAACCACCGGCATCGGCGAAAATTAAACCAAGAACGATGCGTATGGTGGTGGTCTTGCCAGCCCCATTGGGGCCAAGGAAACCAAAAACAGCACCCTCGTTGACCGAAAAGGTCACCTCATCAACCGCTGTTTGACCACCGAAACGCTTAGTGAGGCCATCAGCCTCTATGATGGCAGCACTCACCTAGCAGACAGACTAGAACCCAAGCGCGCCAGCATCGCTCTCTAGCACTGAACTGCGCACAGCACCGGCCAGAATCGACCCATTGGGCAAAACCAACATATTAACCAGCTCAGTGTGAATCAAGCTAGCCGTACCACCATTCGCGAGGGTCACAGGAGTCTCAAGATCACTGAGGGCTTTGGAGCCGAGCGAGCTCGATACTTTAGTCAAACTACCCTTTGGCAGCTCGACAACCGCCTGCCAGCTCGTTCCTAGTGTCACTGGCTTCGTAGGAGAGGTCATCGGCTGGAACATAGACTTAAGCTGACTCGCGGTAACCGTATTCACGCTGGCACCAACAGGAGGCGTAAAACTGAAGTTCGACGAACTTGGGCTCGCGAAGGTGATGGACTGGTAACCCATCTGCAACACAGGTGTAGAGGAGTAGACCGAGTAGACCGAGACTCCTAGCACATGGTAATTCTTGGCATCCACAGAGATGCGAACAGAGGAGATCGATGATCCAGTCTGTCGCGGTACCAACGACAGCGTATAGGCGGCATGCCCAGCCACGTAGACATTGGATCCAACCGTAAGCTGCGAAGTGGGAGAAAGCTGAGTCACGAGATTGTCAGCCATAACTGTCGGATTGACTCCCTGACTTAAGGTTTTCGACTGCGTTGTCGAACTAGCCACAAAGTGGGAGGCCTTAGATCCAGCTGAATCCCAGAGCCATGCCCCAGCACTGTTCACATATAGATCCCTCTCGGATTGGGCGTTAACCTCTTGCAGCCTGAGATTCGGACCCGCCCCTCGATAAACCATAAGCTGAGAGGTGCCCTCGGGCAACGCCACACTCTGCCCTACGCTCGATAGCAACGAAGCGTCTGAGCCAAGAATGTTGGATGTTATCTGGAGCTGTCCAGAGTATTGCACCGGAGCCGCACCCATGACCGCAGCTATGAGCTGCGAAGCTGACATCGGACCCAACAGAGGCGTCTGAGCGTTAGTAAGCGCCGGCGTAAGCGACGCTGCACCCAAAGCCACCGCTGCACCAACCAACGGGATTCCAAACCTATACTTCCAGCGTGCCACCACTGCCTCCTTCCAATCTCAACAGCTCACCATCCGCTATCCACCCTCTGAACCGGATACCTAACCGACCTCACGATCACTCAGATGAGGATGCCATACGCACTGAACGACTGCCACAGAGATTGACTTATGTTTTACTCTTTTGTCCAACTCTAACCGGGATAGCTGAAAATTGCTATAACGGATCCTGAATGAGCACTATTCCTTCGCAAACGCATGATCTGCCCTAGCGTGCCTCGCCACGCCCATCCTCCAACCCAGAAGTGCGAAGTTCTACAAGCCAAGAGTGACCGGTGGCTTCAAGAATTGGCACCACTATACTGATCGTCCGAGGATGTCAGTTTCACCGCTTAACTCCCAGCATCGTAGGTGCCGATAAGGCTTTATGCCAATTTTTCATTACGGCATTGAACATCTGGCGAAATTTTGATACGATAGTCTTGTGGTGTGCGTCTTTATAGACACCACACACGAATGATAGTCGTTGGGTGCACGCAGGAGTTTATAAGCGCAAATATGAATGAGAAGAGATAGTGATGGCTAACAAGCAAGCTACAACAGCAACCAGTGAGGCGCGGGGTCGTCGTCGTTCTGCGCAAGCCGTGGTCGATACGGCTTTGGCAGCGGCTGGCCTCGGTGCCGATTCGATTCGTCTTTTTTTAGATGACCTCGCAAAACATCCGCTCCCTTCCTCCGCCGAACAGGTCGAACTCGCTAAACGAGTGCGCGACGGCGATGAGGAGGCCAAGGTAGAGATGGTCGCGGCGAACTTGCGGCTGGTCGTCCACTGGGCGCGCCGGTATCAGGATCGCGGTGTGGAGCTATCTGACCTGATTCAGGAGGGGACCTTCGGTCTAATCCGTGCGGTAGAGAAATTTGACTGGCGCCGCGGCTTCAAGTTTTCAACCTACGCAACCTGGTGGGTTCGCCAATCGCTACAGAGAGCCGTGCACAACCACGGTCAAGCAATTCGGCTCCCAATGGAGGCTGCAGAGAGGTCACGACGCGTAGATAATGTGTCGCGCGAACTTGCCGCAGACCTTGGTCGTCCACCAACCGAAGATGAGATCGCAGTTGCCTCGAACCTTTCGCATTCACAGTTAGCCGACGTCCGTCATGCAGCTCGCGTTGTCGCAAGTCTTGACCAAGCGGTTGGCCCTGAGGGCGAAACGAGTCTTGGAGATCTCGTTGTAGGACCAGATACCTCGTTTGAGGACGACATCGATGATTCGATCTCGCGTGAGATGCTCCGCAAAGCGGTTGAGGAGCTCGACCAACTCGAGCGAGACGTCGTCACCTTGCGCTTTGGCCTGAATGGTGACCGCCCGGCCTCACTCGAAGCGACCGCCCGCATGTTGGGGATTGGCCCACGAAGAGCACGTCGGCTAGAGGCTTCAGCGCTAAGTCGGTTGGCAGATCACCCTGCACTTAAGACCTCGGCTGCATAGCGCGTCAGAGTTGCTATTGTGCTCAGAGCACAGCCAAAGAAGTCCGGCCCCTTTTGGAGGCCGGACTTCTTTGTTGTCATTGAGACTCTGGTCTTGCGGCCGCAAAGATCTGTAAGCAGTGCCGATCTCCGCCAAAACAAGTTTGCTCAGAGAGATTCCATGGACCGCCGAGCACTTCTGCTCTATGCTTAGCGACAACCCAGGGACCTACGTCAGTCGCAACCACAACTAACAGCGTTCCGAAAGTAGCGAACATCCAAGCACAGCCTTCAGCAGTGGATCTCAAACTCTATTCGCATCGATATCCTCCGATAAGTCGATGCAAAAACCGCCCTTAGACTACAGTCGACAAGGTAGCTGCCTTCGGAGGTCGCAGCCGCTGGCATTCTGAGTCAAGAGCTGCCGGTGTCACTTCCCAACACAGAAACAGTGCTAACTCTTTGACAAATGGCTAATCCTTCACCGGTGTGCTGTCAGCGTCTCCTGCGAGTTGCTCCACTCAGGCAACAGTCGACTGGCCCAAAGATGTAGCGCATCCTCTCTACGCTGGAGGAACGGAGCCTACGGCTTACAGGGCAACCAACTTGCCTACGGCTTGATCGGCAAACCTTCAAGATCTGATCGATCACGCGATCGTCGTAAGCTCTCAAGGATCTCCACCAACTCGGCGGGGAGAGCGGATCGAACCTCTAGAGGACGCCCATTGATCGGATGGACAAGACCTAGCAGATAGGAGTGTAGAAA
>DAHXNM010000287.1 GCA_027365375.1 Ferrimicrobium sp.
GGAGTCAGGCATGACGACGTATCAAGGGTCGGCCGTCATCTCCAACACCTTTGGACAGTATCGCAGCGCGTCTTACCTAGGCCATTTGGGAGTGTCTTGATGAAAATCTCTCGTTCCAGAATTATTGCAGGACTTGTTGGAGTGCTCGTGGTCGTCATCGGGGCTGGTTGGTACTTTGGAGTATATGCATCGCTCTCTAACCGGATCGCCGCGAACCAGGCCCAGGTTGGGCTGGACCAGACCCAACTCGCAAACGACCGGGTGCAGCTTGCTCAGCTGGTTCACGACAAGCGCAACGCGCCTTCGTTAACTGTTGAGTTAAAGGCTCTGCAGTCGACGTTGCCGGCTAAGTTCTCGCTCGCAGCCTTCATCAGCCAAGCAGATGCGGTGGCAGGTGCGGCCGGAGTGCCACTGCTGCAGGTCACTCCTACCCAGCCAGGTTCGGTGGCTACAACTGCGGGATCAGGAACGGTTCCTGGGGTAAGCGCGATCCCGTTTACCGCCGAAGCTACCGGTACCTTTGTAGGGCTCATGCACTTTCTGCATGGTCTAGATCATCTCAACGAGTTGGTTAACCTGCAGACGATGCAGCTCTCTGCCCTCTCTGGAGGCGGGGCAAACCCGAAGATCAACCTGTCGTTTACCGGGTCGGTATACTACCGCAGTTAGGAGAGGCAAAGATGACCAGTATGGAGATCCGTTCGCTTCTGGAGGAGTCCGAGCCGCCGGAGTTGGAGGAGGGCGGAAGGGACCGCCATCGCTCACGTCAGCTCCTCCTTGTGGCGTTGGCGCTCGTTGTGCTTGTCGCCGGCCTAGTCGGTTATTTTGTCCTTGCTAGCCATCCAGCCCCAGTGAATGCGCCTACTACCAGCAACTCTACAGGGACAAAACTAGGTTCTTCGACCCCGGGCCAAGCTTCAGCGCCGATCGAGAGCCGTTCCTCGACTGGAGTGCCTGTACCCGCCAATCAGTACTTTAGCGTCAAGAACCCATTCGTGCCAAAGATCTCTCAATCCGGATCATCGTCGCCGGTTGCTGGCACCAATGGCTGATCTCGTCTGAGCGGAGAACCGTCGGCTGCTAATCTCTAGCCATGCTTAGGTATCTCACGGCCGGTGAATCCCACGGACAATCACTCGTAGTGATTGTGGAGGGTTTGCCCGCCGGTCTCAGTGTCACAACCGAGCAACTAGGGGCCGAGCTGGCCCGTCGAAGGCTGGGATACGGCCGCGGTCCGCGCATGCGCTTTGAGGCCGACGAGTTAGTCCTGCTCTCTGGGGTGCGCCATGGTCGTACCCTTGGTTCACCGGTAGCCATCGAGATTAAGAACTCGGAGTGGGAACGTAAGTGGACCGAGGAGATGTCTCCTGTTCCGGGCGTTCCAACTAAGAAGCTCACCAAACCCCGCCCCGGTCACGCTGACCTTGCAGGAATGCTTAAGTACGGGTTCGATGATGCAAGAGACGTTCTTGAACGCGCCTCCGCCCGGGAGACGGCAGCCAGGGTAGTTGCAGGAACCCTCGCCAAGGCGTTGGTCGCCCAGATTGGAATCCAGATCGTGTCACATGTGGTACAAATCGGTGAGGTCAAGACGCAGAGGACGAGTATTCCATCCCCAGAGGATCTGGAGCGTATTGATAGCTCCGAGGTCCGTTGTCTGGATGAGCAGGTTGAACAGCTGATGATCGCTGAGATCAAGGCGGCGGCAAAGGTGGGTGACTCTCTTGGCGGATCGGTTGAGGTTGTTGCCCACGGAGTTCCAGTTGGATTAGGCAGTCATGTCCACTGGGATCGAAAACTCGATAGTCAGCTAGCGGGGGCGCTGATGTCGATCCAGGCAGTTAAGGCGGTCAGTATTGGTGCTGGGATTGAGGTAGCAAGGCGCCATGGCTCAGACGCCCATGACGCGATTAAATTTGACTCCGAGACTGGTCAATACTCTCGCCCTACCTGGTTGTCGGGTGGGATCGAGGGAGGGATCTCTAATGGCGCTCCGCTGGTGGCAGAGGTATGGATGAAACCGCTAGCAACCTTGAATCGTCCGGTGCTCGAGACTGTCGACACAGCCACGAAGGAACCGGCGCTCTCCTTCAAGGAGCGTACGGATGTTGTTGCAGTCCCAGCAATGGGTGTGGTCGCTGAGGCCATGGTGGCGCTCGTTTTAGCCAACGAGGCGACTCGTAAATTCGGAGGCGATTCCGTCGCCGAGTTCGTTCGTAATTGGGAGGGGTTTTGTAGTCATCTCTCAACTACACCGTCGGCAGTCCTTGCCGACCAGAGTGAGCCACTCGGGGCTGGCGAGGCTGACGATTGAGCTCATGAACCAACCTAATCGAGTATCTAACACCGCTGTAGCTGCCTTTTTGGCGGAGGAGGTCGACCGTCGATCGGTGTTGCGTTATGAGCTAGATCTTGGCGATGCTGCATTTCCGGTTGTTCTTGGCGCTGGCGTCTGGGACCAGCTCGAGACCATGATCCCGTCTAGTTGGTCGCGGGTGGTTATAGTTACCCAAGCTACTATTCCAGGGAGTTTTGAGCTGTCGTTCGACGCAACTTGGGTTGTCTTGCCATCGGGCGAGGCGGCCAAGCGTCCCGGAGTCGCCGAGGGCTTGGCCGAGAGGCTCGTTAGGCTGCGGGCGGATCGCCAAACGGGGTTGGTCGCCGTCGGTGGGGGAGTCGTCACCGATCTAGTCGGGTTTGTCGCCTCCACGTACATGCGAGGAGTTGAGTACCTCAACGTGCCAACCACCCTGCTTGGAATGGTGGATGCAGCTATTGGTGGAAAGACGGCCGTGAACTTGATGGGCGGAAAGAATCTTTTCGGCACCTTTTGGCAACCACAGGGCTTGCTGTGTGATCTTGCCCTTCTCCAGACGCTACCGCAGCGCGAGTGGTTGAGTGGGGCCGGTGAGTTGGCCAAGTACAGTTTTCTAACGTCGGATCCATTTGCTGAGCTCAAACTGCTGGACCAGATAGTCAAAGCACAGCGTTTGAAGCAGTCCTACGTGGCAGGAGACGAGCGAGAGACGGGTCGTCGTAGCTTGCTCAACTACGGCCATACGCTTGGTCATGGCATCGAAGGAGCCTACCTTGGGAGAGGACAGGAGGGGAGCGTCTCACATGGTGAGGCGGTCGCCGTCGGCCTCGTCTTTGCTGCTCGGCTAGCCGCACGCTTGGACCGCATCGATCAGAACCGCGTGGATCGGCACCACCAAGTGCTAGCGAGCTATGGGCTCGACTTCAGGCTTCCGAGTGAGCTCGCTGTTGATGAAGTACTCAGTTATATGCGGTCAGATAAGAAGAACCGTGGAGACATGAGCTTCGTTTTGGATGGACCTAATGGGCTTGAACTTGTCCACCACGTCGATGAGGCGCTTATCCGGCAAGTGCTCGACGAGTATCCGAGAAAGGAAGGTGTGAATGGGCGCTGATAAGTCTCAGCCGGAGGGCCCTACCCGACGTTCGATTGCACTCGTGCATGGACCCAACCTCAACCTACTGGGAGAACGCCAACCAGAGATCTACGGCATGGGCACCCTTGACGATCTGACGCAATTGGCTAGAGAGGCCGCCATCGAGCATGGATATGAGCTCGCGAGCCTCCAGACCAATAGCGAGGCCGAACTCATAGAGACTATCCATGACCTCGACTCCTCTACTGCGGCATTGATTTTGAATGCAGGAGCATTTACGCACTACTCATGGGCTATCGCTGATGCGATCGCATCAAAGAATGTACCGACAATTGAGCTTCATATCTCAAACCCTGCCGCTCGCGAGAACTTTCGTACTCTGTCGGTGCTGGCTGCAGTGGTGAGCGGTTCGATCTCCGGTTTTGGCGGGCTCGGCTACGTGTTGGCAGTTAAGGCAGCTGCCCTCCTGGATGAGGGTGCTGACAGTCGTCGCGGTTAAGGATTGGCTGGGTCTCGGTCATAAGTATCCAGATAGCGTTCCAACCCGGATTAGTATGATGCGAGGGTTCCCAGACTCATGACGAGGCAGATATGAGCCTCGGCAGCCCGAGATTTGTGTCGTTGAGGGTTGTTGGCGGTGTCCCAAATGATTGGGATCTACTAAAGGAGAGCCGTGTCGTCGAGACCACGTAATAGAGCTGACTACACCCTTCAGGAGGAGACTCCGAAGAGACGAAGGCGTCGACTGCTGTGGGTGGTGGCTGTGATCGTTGTCGCAGCCATTATCGAGTTAGTTATCGTCTACCCAAACAAGATCACCAAGACCCAGCAACAGGCGGATTTTAAGTCCTTCGTCGTCTCAATGCGCACTGATGTACTCGGTTGCCAGGTCGCGCTCCAGGACGGCTATCACGCGCTGGCTCGCATCCATGGCGGCGATACCAAGCAGCTGAGCGTCGCTAACACGATACTCCAACAGGACGAGGCCTACTGCACCCTGGCTGTCAACTCAGATCTTTACAACTTGGCGACACTATCTCCACCCAATGACTTGAATAAATTCAACCTGACTCCGGTAGCCCATGATCTCTATTCTTGGGCATATCCTGGAGCGGCCGGGATCTTGGCCGACTCGGAGACTCTCCTAACCAAGCCGAACAACCAGGCTGCGATTCGCAACCTCAACACGCGTATTCACAATATGGATTTGCTGCTTGGCTCGGTGAATACTGACCTTAGCAAGGTATCGGCACAGCTCGGTCTCTCTCCGCAGACTGTGAAGCTGAGCCCGTTGACAGCCATGCCCTCCTTCGTTCGGACACAGCTCTAAGGAAGTTCGCGGTCCGAAGCAGGAACGAGTGCTAAGAAGGCGCCACCGGGGTCTTGGGGCGACATTGATTGGCGACGGCTGCAAGCACTCCGTTTAGGAATTTTGGCGATTCCTCGGTGGAGAGGAGGTCTGCGAGCCTGATTGCCTCCGAGATGATCACTGAGGTCGGAAGCTCTGGCTTGAAGCTTAACTCCCATACCGCGAGCGTCAGAATGGAGCGATCGACTGGGTTGAGACGTTGAAGGCTCCAGTCGTAGAGGTTTAGCATGCCTTAAAAAATCGATATACGATTTCAGGCTGGATTGGCCGATCTAAGCTGGTTGCCCAAATTGCTGAG
>DAHXNM010000306.1 GCA_027365375.1 Ferrimicrobium sp.
GAGCTGCGAGCGCGGATCGAGGCTCTGCTTGGAGATCAGCAGAGCCGTCAGAGCTTGAGCTTTGATGAACGCGTCAATCTAGAGGTCATGGATGCACTTGCATGGAGTGCAGCCACTGATCTCGAGGATGAGCTATGGACCCGCAACATCTCGGCAGGGGGTTATGTCGCTCCGCAGGCAAGGATCTTCCAGACCGTTCCGACGGCAGTTGTCGCCGATGTTTCGGGAGTCGATAGCTATCTCGAGCGCCTTTCAAGACTGCCCGCGCTCTTTGGGATCATTGGTGAACGTTATCGTCAAGCCGATGCCCAGCATCAGTACTCTACAGCCGCCGGCGTTCATCAGGCTATAGCTCAGCTCGATGGGCATCTAGCGCTCGATGACGCTCATGATATATTCATCAACGTGGCTCTGCCCCAACATTTGGAGGGTGCCCGCGAGCGGGTTCGTACCCTTGTGCACGAGAGTATTCGGCCGGCCATGGCCTCCTTGCGCGACTATCTGGCCACTGATCCACTCATGCATGCTCGTGCTGATCACGAGGTCGGACTCGGCTCTGTAGAGGGTGGTGACGCCCTTTACCATCGAGCACTTGCTCGCCACACGACGACCGCCATGACCGCCGAGGAGATCCATAACTTGGGGTTAGAGACGCTGGCCGAGCTCGATGATGAGTGGGCTACCATCGGTGGGCGCTTGTTTGGGATCACCGACCGACAGACCCTGTTTGATCGTCTGCGTAGTGACTCGACGCTGCGTTTTGAGGATGGCACACAGATTATTGAGGTGGTAACGCGGGCGCTCGCGATGGCAGAACGCGAGTGTTCGAAGTGGTTTCCTGATCGAGCGATCGCCAACTGTGTGATCGAGGAGATCTCGGCGGCCGAGGCCGAGAATGCCGCACTCGCGTACTATCGCGGACCCTCAGATGATGGATCCCGTCCTGGTGCCCACTGTGTTCTAACTACCGTCCCCACCGAGCGATTTCGCTATGAATATGAGGCGTTAGCGTTCCACGAGAGTGTGCCCGGGCATCACCTACAGATAGCCACCGCACAGACCCTACACGAGCTACCCGCCTTCCGCAGGTACCTCGATGCAGAGGTAAGCGCCTTTGTTGAGGGTTGGGGTCTCTATGCCGAACGCCTCGCCGACGAGATGGGTCTCTATAGTGGCGACCTGGCACGCCTTGGGATGCTCTCCTTTGACGCGTTGCGAGCCAGCCGATGCGTGGTCGATACAGGGATGCACCATTATGGTTGGTCCAGGCAGCGGGCGGTCGAGTTCATGTGGGAGAATACCGCTACCAATATGGCTAACGTTACCAATGAGATCGATCGCTACATAGGATGGCCAGGTCAGGCCACTGCGTATCTGGTCGGCCGTAGGGAGATCCGTCGCCTCCGTGGTGAGGCTGAGCGGCGGCTCTCTTCGGCCTTTGATATCCGAGACTTTCATCGGGTGATCCTTGGCCAAGGTGCGGTCCCGCTCGGAGTGGCGGCCTCCGTCGTAGAGGCATGGGTCAAAAGCGTCGCGGCAGGCTCATAGGACGCAGCGGCCGGCTTACCCTTTTTGCAGTAGCTCTTCGATGGTGGACGCCCAAGCAAGAAGTGCGAGGTCCTGGCCGAAGCCCGCCGCAAGTTGCAGACCGACTGGCAGCCGAGATCCAGGGATGGGGATCGAGATCGCTGGCTGTCCTGTCAGATTGTAGCAGCGCGTCATAACCCCTTCGAGGTAGCCTTCGGGTGTGTCAGGCGAGGGGTTCTGTCCTGGCGCAACTATTGGAGCAGTAGGTCCGATGATCAGGTCGATGTCTTTCGTGATGGCCGTGACTGCGTCAACCCCCTCTGCACGCCGTTGTAGCGCATCATGGTAATCGTCCTCGGTGATAGAGCGACCTAGTGTCAGAACACGTGCAGTCTCTTCGCCGAAGTGTTCGCGATCGAGCTCGAGCTGGGGGCCATGAATCTGGAGTGCTTCGTAACCAATGATGTTCTCAAAGGTCCCATCGAGCTGGTCAAAGGGCTCAGCATCGAGCTCGATGAGCTCATAGCCTGTGCCTTTGAGTATCGCTAAGGCTGCTGAGATCGCGTCGGCCACGGTGGGATCGAGGAGATCGGTATCGAGTTGGTTGGAGATGAAGCCGAGTCGGGGCACTGAGGATGCGACTCTAGTTGCGATGGCACCGGTCAAGGCTCGGTAGCACAGCGTTGTGGTAGCGACGTCGCGGGCCAAGATGCCCACGTGATCGAGGGATGGCGAGAGCGGTGTGACGCCTCCCAGGGGGAGATGTTGATAACTCGGTTTGAAGCCGACGACGCCGCAGTAGTGTGCAGGAATACGTATCGAACCTCCAGTATCGGTCCCGAGTGCCAGCGCCGCGGCTCCGACGCCGATCACGACTGCAGAGCCTCCACTCGAACCACCGGCGGTGAGTGCAGGGGCGACTGGGTTGCGCGCATCTGGCAGGTTTGGGTGTGGGCAGCCTAGGGCGTACTCCAGCAGAGAAGTGGTGGCGAAGATGTCGGCACCCAGGCTGCGAAGCATCGAGACGACTGGCGCTTCGACAGTGGACGGTGGTCCAGTCATGTCAATCGGGTTACCGTTACCAAGTGGAGCGCCGGCTACCGCGATGATATCCTTGACCGCGATCTGATAGCCATGGAGCGGTCCCTCGGATGCTCGCAGAGGGGCGTCGAGGTAGCGCACTATGGCATGTAGCGGCTCGGCGTAGCGATGCGCGCGATAGTAGGCGTTTAAGAGATCGAGGTTCGCCACCTCACACGTTCGCTCACCTCGTTCAATTGCTTGAATGAGTCGGCCAACATGGGTGGTCAGCGGTCCCTTGAGGTCTCGAAGCAGGTCGGTCACCTCAGTGGGGCGTCGCCGAACCATAAGATCGCGATAGATCCCACTGTGTGACTTAGCACTTTTGGTGTTAAATGCGCTTAGGCGTGCAAGGGAACCCTCTAGATCGTGGGGCTCGAAACCATCGAAACCCTCAGGCTTGACCGGGGCCTGGTCGAGCACCTCTCGAGCGATGGCGATCATGAGGTCGTGGTAGCGAGGATCGGAGAGCGACTCGGCGATCGAGAGATCGGAGACTGCTCCAGCATACAGCATGGCACCATAGGCCTCCTTTCCCCAAAGATAGCCAAGGATGTTGTCGGTTGGTTGTGCATACGGGAGGGCCTCCACTAGACGGCGAACTCGATCGGTTATCCCATCAGTAAAGGGTTCGCCGACGTAGAAAGAAGCTACGTTGCCCTGCTTGATGAGGCCAGGCGCCATCAGGTCGGCTCCGATATTGATGAAGGCGGTAACGACTTGGGCGCGATCGATAAAGCGAGTGAAGGTATCGAGAGTTAGACCATTCTGAATGGTTAGGAGTATCCCATCGAAACTGAGATGCGGTGCGATGAGGGCGGCAGCCGCCTCGGTATGGTGACTTTTGACAGCCACCGCGATGCAGCCGTGGGTTCCTTGAAGCTCCTCGGCGTAGATCGCCTTTGGGTGGACGGTGAACTGCGCAACAGGGCCCTCGATGGTGAGGCCGTTGGCGCGGATCGCATCTATATGGGCATGGTCGCTGTCACATAGTGTGACGTCATGTCCGGCGGCTGTCATGTGGGCCCCGATCATTCCGCCTATCGCTCCTGCACCAACGATGGTCATCTGCATATCTGTTCTCCTGTCTCAGTGTGGGCTGGACGCTCAGTTTCGAGTGTCCAACGCTAGGTCGAAGCTCTTGATTTTGTGGACCGAGATTAACAAGTCACCATGGTTCAACTGGTAGTGGCCGAGGCTCAGCTCTACTCC